>JBDHQB010000057.1:0-2537 GCA_039806825.1 Parachlamydiaceae bacterium
TCTATGTAGTCAATAGCTGCTTTGTAGTTATTATTGTCGAACAAAATATCACTCAATAATTCGTTTGAATTATCTAATAACTCGATTGAATCAATTACACCGTCAGAAGTTGGTTTCTTTACCAGCCAGATTGAATTTATTAAACTCATGTCTGCATGAAGGTTTACTCGCTCATCCATCACATTATACCATCCTTGAAATTCAACAATATTACTGATTTCACCTTCGTAAATATGAACACATCCATTATTATTCACGAAAAGCATGGAAGGAATTTTTGATTCCGCCATTTTTTTCATCAAAGCGAGAACGGATTCTTTTGAATGTATCTCATGGGTAAATTTACCTTCTCCGGCTTTCATCGCTTCAAAACGACTGATTCCATGTTTTACAAGCATCATGTAAAAATCATGTGTGTCCTGTAATTTTGACCAATCATCTAAAAGCGTTGTTTTGTCATATGTATCTTTGTATTTGGGAATACTCACCGGTTCGATTGGATGTTGAGTATCTTGATTTTCAGACAGATAGTTATTTACGAAATTGGCCAGTTTATCATTCATATTTTCATCTTGAAGATAAACTTTGATCACTGCAGATCCGGCAGAATCAAAAACTTGAACACTTTTCAATATTTTATCCTTAGATGTTGTTTCAACATAAAATGCTGATTTCCAATGATTCCAAAATAGCCTGAGTTCAATGGTTCCAATCACAACACCAATGTGTGGGCCATGATTTTGAGTTGGGTTGATTGTTCCTTTGGATTCCAGTACACTGGCATCGTTCCTGTTCAACACCATCACGTGCCCAATTGTAGAAAGATCATCTAGGAATTTAGAAGGTTGTTCAATTTTTAACCTCTTTACGTTATTTCGTTTAATTTGAGCAGCTAAAATTTGTGCCTCAGAGGTATCCAATTTTTTTGCTGCGTCTCTTATTCTGAGTCCTGAGGTTTCTGAGAGTAGGTTTTCATATGCGACCAGTAATTCCGTTTCGGATGTAATATAGCTCATATTTTTTCAAAATGAAAAATGTATAATATTCGATAAGTTAGCTGTAAAATTAAGACATTATTTAGAATTATTCTAATTAGTAGGTTGAATTTGAAGTTTTAACATGGGGTTTACATTATTTGCAAAGATTAATATTTTTGAAATATTAGAATCGTACATGCAATTCATTCTCAAATAAGATCATATAGATTCTCACAATATCAAATAATAGCCTTTGAGAAACTATGGTTGGGTTATAAAGATAAAAAACAACCTAATATACAAAAGATAGAAAAAAATGTTATAAAAAATTGAGTCAATTATTCACTGAGTTCAAGATGAACTTAAAAAAGTGTGGAAGTAAAAGTACCAAAAGTAAAATTAGATTGGTTGATGAATAAATATTCTTCGTAAATTTGCGAAATTTGTGTATCCAAATTGAATATTCATTTCATCAATAATAGTAAAATATTAAGATATTGCTATGCGAAAGTTTTTATTAGCACTATTGTTGACGTCTATTTCAGCGGTAGCGGTGGCGAATGTAGCCAACAAGACTCCTCTACTACCTGCTCCCAAATTGGCGTTTACAGAGAACAGAGGGCAAGTCATTGATAATGATGGCAAGCTCCGTCCGGATGTGCTTTTCACGGCAGAAAATAATGGCGTGAAGATGTATTTCCGAAAGGATGCCCTTAGTTACGTCTTCATTAAGACGGACAAGGAGGGAGATGATAATATTACCAACACTGTTTACAGAGCAGATGTTGAGTTCCTCGGTGCAAACCCTAATCCGAGAGTTTCTGCTGAAAAAGCAACTCAATCCTTATCTCATTTTTATCTTGGACATACCTTGTCGGGAGTTTCAAATGTAAAATCGTATGAGAAAATAATTTACCATAATATTTATCCTTCGATAGATTTAGCTTTCTACACGGCTGAAAATGGCTCTGCTTTGAAATATGAATTTGTCGTACATGCAGGCGGGAATCCTGATCAAATAAAACTTAATTACAGAGGCTTCGGAAGCTTACTCGCAAATCGAGAAGGTGATATTGAAGCTAAATCTGCTTTTGGTTCTATCACGGAAAATAAACCTTACACCTTTCAAATAGAGGATGGTTTACAAAAGGAAATTTCATCCGGATATGAAGTTAAGAATGGTGTAGTCACTTTTAAATTAGGCGATTTTGATTCCTCAAAAGATTTAGTGATCGATCCATTGACACGTCAATGGTCCTTCAATCGAGGTGGCACATTTTTGGACCGTGTTCATTCCAATGCATTTGATGCAGCCGGGAATATGCTCATGGCAGGTTACACGGCATCTTCTACTTTCCCGGTAACTGTAGGGGTAGCACAAACGGTTTATGGAGGCGTGAATGATGCAATCGTTGTATCTGTCAGCCCAACCGGAAGTATTAATTGGGCTACTTTTTATGGTGGAGCCGGGAGAGATCAGGCATATAGTGTGTCTACGGGCCCGAACAACGTAGTTAATGTTGTAGGTAGTACTACTTCTACAGAAGCTGGACTTGCAAC
>JBDHQB010000045.1:0-11949 GCA_039806825.1 Parachlamydiaceae bacterium
TGGTGAAAGCCAATCAAATGGCTTTTCAAGAATTAAAAATTTTAAGAAAAAAATCTATGTGTGCGTAAGGTGAGTTACTTATGGTAAAACCAGGGGGCCTTCTTATCCTTATGCCAGATGACTGTTGGAAAAGAATCGATCCATTCAGAGAAGAAAATTATGGAAGAGCTTTTCAATTAAAAAAAGATCTTGAGACAAGAGTTAAAAGCTCAAAAACTATTGAAGATCAAGCAAAAGTACTGGCAGCTAAACGATCCATAAATCTATGCATTGTATAATTAATCTGATTCCAAAATGATAGAATTTAAAGGCTCTTTCTCTCGAAAGGGTCTTAAAAGATTTAGAAAATTTTCTCTATTCATAACTGCAATACGATTCATGAATTTATATACGCAAGGTACATCATGACAGTAAAGCACCAAGTTTTCAAGTATCAATTGGCTTCCTGGCAATCAAGACACCAAATGTTCCATCTTTATAGTTAAAGGTATCATTTCGGAAATAGAGGCCGGTGGCAAGTCTCTTACCCATCCAAGACTCCCAGGGGATACCCTGGTCGGTAGAAAAGCTCACCCCCACACGGATCCTATCAGTCTTATCATTAACCCGCATCCACGTACCCTTGTCATTACCAGGATTAAATTCAAAACACTTTTCTGCAGTCTTGATATAATTCATTAGCAAACTAACAACTGTATCAATTAAATCAGATATATTGGCTTCTTTGGCCCTCAAGCTTTCCTTTTTGACGAGTGTTATTTGATCTTCATAGCTCATATGTCTTCCGATTACCTGTTTGTTTATCCAAACCCAGGTATGGCTCTTGGCAATTTGTCTTTTTTCTGCCATTGCCTCTGGCCAGTCTTGCCAACGTTGATCAAAACCGATAATATGTCCCCCTTTTTGATAAGAAAGCATCTCTTTAATGGCATCCCCAGAATCAATGATTATCTCTTTGTTCCCTTTAGCATCTTTAACCTTGATAGAGGTTGGTATCAATGTCAGCATAAAATCGCTAGCAAGATTTTTAAGGTATGCTTTTCTTTTAGCTGCATCAGCCGCCTCATATAAGTTATTTCCAAAATTAAAACCTAGTGCAGCACTTTTTGGAAAAGGCGGTTCATGACCACCATTTCCGAGATCGCTAAAATACTTTTTCCAATCCTCCGCACCAAAACAGTTAGATTTGGCTATTTCTCTAAACAAATGTTCACAAAAGGCAATCGTTCTAAACAGTTTGTTCACTTGGGAAAGCAATGCAATTTCTTTTCTAGCATAACAGAAAATTGTGTAAATCAATTCAAGAGGCAATCTTTCCGTAAAATCTACCTTAATCTCATTAATTGAGACTACTGAGATATTTTGTGAAAGCAAAATTGGCTCAGACTCGGATGGTAAAGCATGCCCTACACTCATCAAATTATTTGAAATAAAACTCATAAAAAATCCATTATAATTTTAATCATAACGACAGGTTTGATTTTAGCTGACTTTGAAGCTGATTAAATTTGATCATCAAAATAAGTGATTAACTTACTGAGGATGAATTGTATAAGATTTTCCTAATGATTTCAACGCTTTACTTGTGTGTACTTTACTTGTGTGTGAGCTAAGCAGCACATTCCAATCCTAACTCTCTGTGTCATTTGCAAAATGAGTTAAAATAAGGATCGTGCATGCCTGAAAACCTCAACTTTTCATTTTCTCTCCTTAAAAACCTTTAAGCAATTCTTCAAGATGTTGTCTATTCCACTGATATAAACGAGAATGAGTGCTATTCCATGTTCCACGCTTCACTGTAAACCCAATAACTCCAATAGCTTTGCTTAGACGTAAAAATGGCATTAACTCTGGATAGTTGGGAATAGGACGGATGCTTGCATAACCGGTAAGGAGTGCTTTTTTATTGGAGTGATTCTGAGACCATTCGTCCTGTTCAATAGGACAGAAATCTTCTTCAGCAAATCCCCCTCTACCTGATGACCAATCAATAACTCCTTGAATTTGGTTATTAAATACAATCACATTACCTGGGCGAAAGTCGCGATGCACAATACAAGGTCCATCAGCTTTAGATAGAAGATTGATTTGTCGATCGAAAGCTAGGCGACATTGATCGATCAAACCGCCAGGTAAATGATCTTTGCATTCGTCAAGCCCTTCTTCAAACTTGAGCGTAAAAGGAATGCACGGATCCAAACTTAATTCATTGGGTTGAGTAAGATCACCGTAACCTTCAGTTTTAGTAGCATGAATTTTTGCAAGAATGCAGCCAATTTCATAGGCGAATTTCTCATTGATATCGGCAACATTCAAGAGATTCCCTGGCAAGCACTCCATCAAAATGGCTCCATGAATATCTGCCTTTGGTTCTACCAGTTGGATGATGCGAGGGACAGGGATTTTGCCTTCGAAGGATTTTAAAAAATAGGATTCTCGTAGATAGTCACCCTGACGCGAACAGATTTTTAAAACATACTCTTTCCCGGATGCTACAGTCACTTTATAGACAACAGCCACCATGGCATCTTCATGCTCAATGAGAGCAAATCTTGAATCTTGAAGATCAAGCAGCTGTTTGTATTTAGCAATCAAATGGTTCATAATTTCTTTAGAATTTTTATTGTCCAATTATATGGGAGTGCCCTTAATAAACGGCATACAACTCCATAGAAGAGAGATGGCTCGCCGTGAGACTTTCCATTGATAGCAAAATCGGCCATATATCTGGCCATTTTTTCGGGCTTCCAAGTAAAAGGGAGATTACCTTTCAGACCTTCTGTAGCTACAGGTCCGGAATAAATGGTCGAAAATTTCAAATTCGTTCCAAAATAGGTTAAGGACAAACTTTCAAAAGCTTTAGAGATAGCGGCCTTTGAGGCGCAATAAGCGCTTCCAGTGGGTGGAGCAAAAATAGCATTAATAGAACTTGTGACTATGAAATTAGCTCCACCATTATTTTGAGCATGTTTTTCCCAAAATTCAACAAACGACAAAACACCAAAATAATTGACTACCATGATTTTTTCATGCATGGAGAGATCAAAAGCTTGTGGATTTTCGATTACTTTTTCACCCGCTATTCCTGCATTCAAAAAGAAATGGGTTGGACACAGTTCTTTCTCCAAAATTTCCCTAGAAGCCCTTTTTATTTCTGATTTCTGCGATACGTCGCAGACAATCGGCATAAATGAATCTCCGAGTTCTTTTTGAATGGCTGTAAGTTTGTTTTGAGAGCGAGCCATTCCGATGACAGACCATCCACGTTGGACTAGTTCTCGCGATAAAGCTTCTCCAATTCCAGAGGATGCTCCTGTAATCAGGGCTAAATTTTTAGATTTCATGAGTGTCCTATTCAATTTGGCTGAACAAATGCTGCATGTCGAGATATGCCCAGTATTCAATGATTTTGCTATCTTTGATGCGATATACAGTCACACCGCTGTAGGCTACCGATTTTCCCGTAGGCTTTTTTCCTTTGAATTCACCTTTGTGAGTTCCATTAGCACTCCATTGAATACTCACAAGGTCATTCTCAGAAATGATAAACTCATTTTTCACTGATAAATCAGGAAAGCCCTTTAACCATGCCTGAACGACTTCTTTCATTGCTTGAGTTCCTCGAAAATCGCCAAGTAGGCTGTGAATGAGAATATCGTTGTGGATTAATCGATCGATAACGCTGATTTCTTTTGCGTTCCAAACCGTGTTGGCGTAATCCTCAGCAATCCTTTTAGGAAGAGAATTGGCTTTTAAATTCATAAAACCTCGTTTGTTGATAATTGATAAGTCCATCCAGGCTGCCATTTCCATTTTTCTTCAATAACTTTTAGAATCGGTATTTTATTGATTAAGTATTCAAGACCATACTGCGTTGCTCTATGACCAATTATCATAACGACGCCATTAGGATGCGCTTTCAATAAATCAATGAGAAAACTTTCAACCCTTTTGATTGCATCTTCATAGCTTTCTCCAGATGGAAATGGTTTTTGGATAAATTGTGTTTTTATACGGTTAATCTCATCTAAGGGAGATCCAGAAAAGTGGCCGTAGTTGCACTCACGCAATCTTGCATCTCTTATAATTTTTACATTTCTGCCATCAAAGGCTAGTTCTGCTGTCTCATAAGACCTTTGTAAATCCGAACAAAAAACCATATCTAATTTTATACACTGGTATCTTTTCCCAAGGTCTAAAGCTTGCTGTTTACCAATATGAGAAAGCCCAACATCTAACCAGCCAGAGGCTTTTCCAGACTCATTGTCGAGTGTTGTACTATGTGATTCGAAGATGATTTTGATCATAAAATGAATTCTTAAGAAATTAAGTTAACTTTTTTACTGGCGTTGTCCGCGCGAGCCGATTTATCATATGCAAAGACCATTTCCGATGTCGCGTGCCCTGTAACGCGCATTATATCGCTGTCGTGGAAGCCTTGTTGCTTAAGATAGGTTACGGTGGAAGCTCTCAAAACGTGGGGAGTGATTTTAAATGGAACTCCCGCTTTTTTTTCCTGCTTTAGCAAATGTCACGGCCACTTGATTGATCATTACAGGCTTTCCAAATCTAGTAATAAATACTGACCCGGTTCTATTTCCAATATGCGCTAGAAGGCTTTTCATGATGCTATCGGAATAGGTAATCACAGTCTCCTTGCAAACTCCTTTCATTTTAGACTGAGGAAATGTAATTTCACATTTCTCCCAATCAATTTGATGGATCTGTAGCGACAATACCTCGTTGACGCGTTTTCCTCCCTGCAAAATCCCCTTGCCGATCAGACAATCACGAGGGTTGATTTTTTCTAACTCTTTGAAGAAGGAAATCCACTGTGCTTGTGTCATCGCTTGAGTTTTGACTTTATCGTCTGTTCTGAAAAATGTTTTTGTGCTTCCTTCTTTGCTAGGCAAAGCCTTTTTGATAACTCCTTGAAGGCGTCTATTTAAAAATCCTGTGAAGGAAATATAGCAAGCAGCGCGCGCTTGTCTGCTAGATTCTGCCCATTCTTGAATGAGTTTAATGCGATCGATGATAGCTTCATGATTAATCAAAGCAAATGCTTGCAGTGTCATCATTGGATTGAGCAGGCCAAATTCAATTAGCTTCCGAATGCCGGACCTGTAGTTGATCTGCGTTTTCTGACCAAGAGTGGAGAACCAATGGGAAAGTGCCTCTTCCAGAGTAATCTCATCTAACTTTTTCCACACAAGGTTGGCCTGGAATGCCTTTGCTTGCTCATAGGTCTCCAAGCCAAATTCCAAAGATGGCTCAATAACTGCTGGCATTAGTGTCATAGTTATTTTGGCTCCTTTTTGCCTATATCAAATTTGCTTCCAAGAGCTTTTTGAAACCATGAAGGCACCAGATCCGTTTTCATTTCCAATAAGTGACCATCTGTGACTTTCGCCAACCAAGTATGCTCATGAGTCGAATTATCAAAAATATAAGCGTGACTGGTGAAGGGGATGGCTTTCTTCAACAAATCAAGAGAACGTTGATAACTGCTGATGATCGTATCTTCTGAAACGGAATGGTTCTTAACTCTTGTACGGTAGCGGACACGCGAGATATTGATGGCAGGATCTTCAGTGGCTATATAGTATAAATAGGTTTGAAATCCTCTTGACTGTGCCTTTTGAAGCAATTCCACCTTATCAATGGAAGACATCAGGGTTTCAAATGTGAAAGATTTCGAATATTCGATAAGCTTGTGGTGAATAAAATCCGCCGCAACTGACGCAAAATAAGCATTAACTCCCGAGTAAAAAAAGCTCAATTTGCCGTCATTAAATCGAAGACTACGGACATCATCTAAAAGATCAACCGCTTTTAAGATGGGAGAATTGATGAAAAAATCTAAAACCTCTTCTTCTGTTGTTTGTATTTGATAATGGTCAAAATCCAAAAAATCATACTGTTGCATATCCTTCTCTACATCATCGGGATTGATGGATATCCCAAGCAATTCCGGCCGGATGGTGGATTTAAATGTGCTTTTACCAGATCCATTCGGACCAGCAAACATGCGTAGACGAAGCGATCCTTTATTCATTGATTTCTAACCTTTGACCGGGGGTTACAGATATTGATGGAGAGAGATGTTTAATAAATTTATGGGTTCCATCAGGAAATACCTCCACAAGACCTCCATTTTTACTGATAAGCACACTACTGCCGGATGCAAGTGCTGCCCAATAAGCTTGCTTAAATGCAACACTGGCTAGTTCAGGGATGTGCTCTTCGAGAAAGGACATTTCTTTCTCGCTAAGCGATCCGGAATTTTTTGGCTTTTTTTGATTCTTGCTTCGCGGCATATTCATATGTGTTTTCCATGAAGTATTGATTTTACGATTCGTTCAAAATTTAATTTTTTAAGTCTGCCGAATGGATCCTGCGTTTCTAATTTTGACCAATCAATAGGTGCGGCTTGTTCGATCCATTTGAGAAGGTTATCTTGAAAAGTTTGAAACCATTTAGGATGCTGCTGAAACAATAATTTCAGCTCTTTGATCGCGTTATTTGAAAAATCTCCTAGCTGCGAGGAAACATACCAAATGCCGTACAGGTCTTTATAAACCTTTGAGGCACTGTTACGTCTTGGGAATGTCAGCCCCTTGTGAAACATCCAAGCTCCAGGGGAAACAACAATTCCCGTTTCTCCTGAGTATGTTTTAAACTTTAAAGTTGTTTGCAAACTTAAGGATAGATAGCTCAATGGCTGCGCTACGATGCCTGCAATTACGACATTTTTATTTTTGTCATCACGTGTTGCTGAATCCGTTAGAAATTCTATTTCGACTTCAAAGCCATTAATTTCTTTGACATATGCTTCTGTCGCTGGGTTGTCATAATCTTTAAACAGTTGAACAAATCCAGCCTCTTTGAGGTAACCTGCAATGTCTTTTTTAGAGACCTCTGGAACTTTACGCGGAATGAGAGAATCAAGATCTCTTGTTCCCACCGGAGGATAGCCAGTGTGTTGGTCAGATAAGTAAAGCTTATAGATGATCAAAGCATAGCCACCTCCAATGGTAATATAGTTATTCCATGGACCAATCGATCTTAAAAACTCACAAATCACACGATCTTCTTTTTCAAGGTCTGCCATTTATTGATCCTTTTTGTAAATACGCTTCAACTCAGGGAGACGTTCAGCCATAAACTCTGCTTGTTCAATTCCACGAAGAGGAAAGTGGTAAAGATCTAGAAAAGTTAGCAAAATTGGAGATACTGCCATTTTTTCAATGCTTTTATCTTTTAAAACATGTTTAAGAAGGCTTTTGTAATAGGGCTCGATCAGTAATATCTCATACCCTCTCTCCTGGGGATCTAGATGAAGAAATTCTTCAAGTTGATGTCGCACGTTTGAATCCAGTAAATAAAGCTCCAGTGTTTGAAGATTGGTGTTTTTGGTCCCATACATTTCAGCAGCTGAATGTAAGCTTAAGGCAATCTTGTTCTTGAAATCAGAATTCATTAATTCTTTAAATGCTTCTTGCGTATTTGAGAAGCCTGTTTTGTATGTCCTCATTTTGCATTTTTTGACGATACTGTAGTGGTCAAGCCAACTTTTCAAAAGTAGCTCTGGTTTTTTGATGGCAAATCTTTTGGCTGTTCTTACTCCGACTGCCTGAAGAAATCCATTCATGACCAAGACCTCAAAAACTTTCTGTACAAGCCCAACACTAACATCCCGATCTCTTACAACTTCTCTCATAGCAAACTGTTCTCGATCGACTCCAACTCGTAAAATCCAATCCAAAACGAGAGCTGACCTATCGGCATAAATGTTGCCTTCAACAAACGCTTTTTGAGAACTGACCAAAAATTTACCTTTCATCTGCTCACCCTTTCGTCTGTTCATTATTATAATCTGTTCGATATATATTGAACAATATAAAAGTCAAAACCTAGCAAAACGACTAGACTTGTTTATAACTAGCATTATAAACAACAAAATGTAGCTCAAAATTCCTTTCATGGCAACACAAAGTTTTGGTGGTTGAGACGCTATTACCTTATGTCGTTAAAATGCTAAAGACTTGACAGTATAGATATTTATTTCATATGCTTTGATTATATAAAGACGTTAAAGAGGTATGTTGCTTTATGGATGAGAATATAGAAGAGATAAGCCAGCAAAACGGGAACGAGATGGATAGTCAAGTCAATGAATCGGCAAAGCGACGAAGTAAGAAAAAGATCAAAGCGACAATTTATTTGACGGAAGAGGCAGAACAAGCCTTTACCGAACTTTACATTCATCGATTGCGAAAAGACAGAAAGACTGACAGATCACTCATTGCTTGCGATGCCATTCAGTCGCTTTATGAAATGGAATGCATGCAAAAAGTCTCTACACAATCATGAAGAGCGCTTTCTTCTCGAGATTTTGTAAAAAAACACCCAATCAAGTCGACTGGGTGTTTCTGTTACATATAAAAAAATGCTCGCCTTACGAGAGCGGGATGTAGATTTTTGTCACCAATTTGCTCTGATCGGTCTTAACAAATTCGATGTTAAAATACTCTGCATAGCAAGGACGAGTCTCGTCGACATTTTCCTTACTATCAGGCAACCATTTGAAAAATATTCTATCATAGGTTTCATCTATTTTATCGTACGACCCATTGTGAGTGAAAATCGCATACTTTCCTCCCTTAAGAGTTTGTTTGCCAACACTCCCTTTAGGCTGAACGTTTTTCGACGCTAAAATGCAAGCATCATAGCGAAGTTTGTCTTCAGTAGTTACATGTGGATCATCATGCGTAATACCAAAATAGCGAAGCTTGGTTCTATCCAAATGATTCTCATCAATAAACGCATGCATACTTTCCCATGCTTGAGTGCCTGACTCAGAGTACTCTCCTAATTTTCTAATGAAAAGAAGATCAAGATCCTGTGTCTTTTCTACTTTATCTGGCAAAATTTTAGGCAATTCAGAAATTTTTTGATTCATCGCATTAACCTCCTTAAATAGCGTGCGATAGTTTCTAGGGGAATGTCCAATGGACTGCTTAAAAGCCCGTGTGAAGGCAGATGGAGTGTCATACTGCGAGTCCATAGCAATATCTGTTATGGGATGCACAGTATAGCGCAGTTGTGAAGCTGCTTTCTCTAATCTTAACCTTCTCACGTACTTATAAACGGTTTCTCCTACAACCATGTGAAATATTCGATGGAAATGAAAAGGGGAGTGACAAGAGACTTTCGCAAGCTCCTCGATCGAGATCTCCTCTTCAATGTGGTCTTCAATATAAATTAAGACCTTTAAAATCCTTTTCACATAGTCTTCTGGATGGTCCATTTTCTATCCTCTTTCCCAAAATATTACACATGCTACGGAATTTAAACTTTCCCGTTTTTGCGATTCTTAACCTCCTGAATAAATTCTATTGATACAGGATCTTTAGTTTTTAAATTCAAAAAATAAATTTAAAAACTAAAGTGTTGTCAAAGCTGTAAGGTCATAAGTGGAGTCTGTCTGCATCAAAAACGCTCCACTTAACGCATCGACGATATCATCATGGCTCCCTTCAGGAAAATTCTCAAGCTCCCTTAGAAAGGCTTCATTCCATGGAGCTTGAAAAATCTTGATATTCCCAGCCTCAGCTTGAGAAGAAACTGGAAGCGCACGAGTGACTTTATCTTTTGTTGCTTTAACAGTCTTCACATTATATCCTTGAAGCATTCTGAGCAAATAGTCAGCTTCACTCACACCAGCCTGCCCTGGATCTTGCTCGATACCAATTCGGACTGAATGTCCATCCTGGGAGGCTGTATTTTTAACAGCCGTTTGCACGCCCAGTGGACTATCTTGTATTCGAATAAGATCTGTCACATAGAGAATATTGTTCTTGTCCTTCTCTAATTTGATCCCTACAGTGTAGTCAGGGTCATTGTTTTCTGTCTTTTTTGTAGCCGCTCGATCCCAATAACGAACTGCTTTGGTTCCTCCTTTAGGTATAGCCTTAACCACTTCAAAAAAACATCTCTGGAAAAACATCCCGGCTGATGGTCTAATATTCCAATTCCCCATGAGCAGTTGCTCGCGCTCGAAGCGGGGAAGAGCTTTTAAATTAGCCAAGTATCCAGGATCTTTTTCTAATAAAATTTTATTATCATGTACAGTGGATGCAACAAAAGAAACGCTTTTTGGTAGACAATTCGGATCTTTCTCTAGCAATTCTTCCCGGCTAGATCCCCAAATCGTTTCATCATTTTGGATGAAAAACCAACGAATTTTCCCACTCCTTGATGGAATTGGATAACCGGACGCTTCATCAATCCACCAGGCAATGAATTGACGAACCCAAGAATCGGTATCTGGATTCGTGGTCGCTCGGATATAAGGCTTTACTCCGCAGGTAGATCGATTTCTCGATAACATGTAGACAAACTGAGACCAAGAAAAGTGGGTCAACTCGTCAAAACCTATGAGAGGAATTTGCGAACCTTGCCAATCAAATCGTGTCTTATCATGCTCAAGATGTGCAAACGTTACTCTGCCATTTCCTTTGAAGTCCCACTCAAGCGTCGTTTCCTTTGGGGTGCCACCAACTTTTGTAAATAGTTCGAAACTAGTATCCCAAAGGCCTCCTGGATTGCGCACCTGGGTACTATTTCGACGAAATATTACGGCTGAAAATCCATTAGCATTTCGATGGCGTAAACACTCCATCAAAAGAGCATAGGTTTTTCCTCCTCCTGCTGCTCCACCATAAATAACGATGTCTGCATTGCTAGAAAGAAAGGTTTCTTGAGGTCCTTTTTGCGGCATAATTTTAGGCATTTGGATCCTCCACTTTAGTCCCTATCCAATCATTGCGACCATTATCGGGAATGTAAATTTGAACAGGGTCTTCTTCTTTAACGATCGTTTCAGTCACAATCGTTTCTTGCTGACCTAACCAGACTTTACCAAGCCAAATAGCCATGGTTGCGTTCCTTTCAGATTGTTGAAACTGATAGCGTCGTAGGGAGAGTTTTTGAAGCCCATTGCACCTTTTTCTTAGCTCCGCAAAACCCATACCAAAAGCCTCCCTCAACCTTCGATCCAAAGTGTCTACGCTGATTCGAAAAGCACCGGCAATTTCTTCTGCGGTTGCTTGCAATTCGATCCAGTAAAGAACCTGATCGAGATTGATCTCTTTTGCTGGGATCGTTCCTTTCCATTGAGAAGGTGGTGCCTTTGGATCAACCGGAGGCGTAACTGGTTTTCTGGGTCTTCCATTCGGATTTCCTGTAGGTTTTCTAGGCATAGGTTTCACCATTCAATTTGATGTCGCAGATCTCGTTTCGCTGAAGCTTGTACTTTTTATAGCGATCGACAATGACATCGCAATATTTTGGATCCAATTCGCATCCGAAGCATCGTCGATTCAGCTGTTCTGCTGCAATGAGAGTAGAGCCAGAACCCATGAAGAAATCGAAGATCAAATCTTCTGGCTTGGAGCTGTTATTGATAAGATAACCAATCAATGGAATCGGTTTCATCGTGGGATGTTCAGCATTTCTCTGAGGCCGATCAAATTTGAGGAGGGTTGTCTGCTTGCGGTTGTTATACCATCGGTGCTTTTCGCCCTCTTTCCAGCCATAAAGAACAGGATCGTGATCGGTATATTCCTTGCCTCCAAAAAGAACTGGCTCATGCTGCCATTGATAGTCTTGGCGTCCAAGAACCAGCGAATTTTTCAGCCAGACCAAACACTGGGTCAACTTTAAATTGGATTCGCGGAAATAGCGTCGGAATTTCTCGCCTTCTGAATCGGCATGAAACACATAGATCCCTGCACCTTCCTTCATGAAAACAAAAGCATTCACGTAAAAGTCTCTCAGGAGATTTTCAAATTCTTCATTCGATAAGTCATCATTTTTGATGGTGAGCTTATCCTTTGTCCCTCCCTTATAAGCAACATTGTAAGGAGGGTCAGTAATGACAAGATC
>JBDHQB010000017.1:0-48082 GCA_039806825.1 Parachlamydiaceae bacterium
ATTTTTCCTCCCTTTTGGGAAGAAAATTTAAATCCTTAAAATACTTTTTTCAACTCATGTTTGCGTAAGGTGAGTTAATAAAAATTTCACAGAAATCGCGTCAGAGATGCCAACAAGAACGAAGAGTGCTTGCGAGTATAGGTATAAAGATTACCTTAAGAAAAAGTACCATCCAGAAGGAAATACAAAAAGGGCTAAAGTAAACCCTATTAAAGAAGAGGCTAAAGAGGAATCCATTACTGAATCAACGCAAAATAGTAATCCTGCACCCTCTGTAAAAGAAGAACTAGAACCAAAAAGTCCACCCTTTGAAATTGAAGAATTGACTTCGGATTCTGATCAGCCAGAGTCAACTCCTTTAAAAGTTAAAGAAGAGTTCCCACCTCAAAATGTCAAAGAATCTTGCGTAGCTTCTGAAGGAACTTTCTCTAATAATTTTCTATTTAATTTCGAAGAAGATGACGAGGAATTAAGAAAAATTTTGGCTGAGTTAGATCCAATTATCTTAGACGATGAGTTTCAAGTGTCTAAATGAATTAACCACGGAGTGCACGGAGGACACAGAACAGAAAACGAAGGGAAGGAAGACCAGAATACAGAAGTCGGAAGTCAGAAGATGGACTCTGCGCGAAGCGCCCTGGAGTTGCCGTGCCTAATGGCACAGCTCTATACCAAGGGTTACTTCAGTAGAGCCAAAGTTCTTAAGCTTTCGCTCTACGAGCTTATTGCTTAGTAAGAGCTGTGCCATTGGGCACAGCTCCAGGGCGCTTCGCGCAGAGTCCATCTTCTGACTTCCGACTTCCGACTTCCTGTTCTATCTCTGTGGGCTACGTAACCTTAATTAAAGTGGCTTTACGGCTGAGCTTGAGTTGACCACGTTCGTTGATGTCCAACACCTTTACGTTGATCATATCGCCAACTTTCACCAGTTCATTAAGGTCATTGATACGCATAATATCGTATTCAGAAATATGGCAAAGGCCTTCTTTTCCAGGAAGGATTTCCACAAATAATCCGAATGCGACAATAGATACGATCTTGCCATAGTAAACTCTGCCGATCTCAATCTCTGCAGTCAGTCCATTGATGATCGCTTTTGCCTTCTCAATCCCTTCCAAATTATTTGAAGAGATGTTAATCACACCATCATCATTAATGCTAATCTCAACGCCTGTCTGCTCAATAATCGAACGGATCTGTTTTCCACCCGGTCCAATTACTGTTGCAATCTTGCTAGGTTTAATTTGCATTGTCTCAATACGTGGAGCGTATACGGACAGAGACTCTTTGTGCTTTGGTACCACGCTCAACATCTTATTGAGGATATGGACACGGCCTTCTTTGGCTTGAGCCAAAGCAGCTTTCATAATAGCAGGAGTAATTCCTTCAACTTTGATGTCCATTTGGAAGGCTGTCACACCTTGATGGTCACCCGTTACTTTAAAGTCCATGTCGCCGAGCGCATCTTCTTGTCCCAAAATATCTGACAAGATCATAAAATCGTCACCTTCGAGAATCAAACCCATTGCAATACCAGCTACAGGACGTTTAATCGGAACTCCTGCGTCCATCATCGCTAGGCAGCCTCCACAGACTGTAGCCATAGAAGAGGACCCATTTGATTCAGTAATATTAGACTCTAAGCGGATGACATAAGGGAACTGATCTTTAGCGGGCAATACTGCCATTAAAGCACGTTCGGCTAATTTGCCATGGCCTACTTCCCTACGGCCAGGAGCTCCAATTCTTCCCACCTCACCCACAGAGAATGGAGGGAAGAAATATTGTAGATAGAAACGACTGCTGCTTTCAGTATCAAGATCTTCATAGCGTTGCGCCATGCTTTCGCCACCGAGAGTACAGATCGCTACAGCCTGGGTTTCACCACGTGTAAATAGGGAGCTTCCATGCGTACGTGGAAGTAATCCTTGCTCAACATCAATAGGACGGATCTCAGTTGTTTTTCTTCCGTCGCTGCGAACATTTTCTTTCAAGATCATGTTGCGCATATACTTGGATTGTATTGTTTTGAAAGAAGCGACAACATCTTTTTCCGCGTGAACAGGCTCTTTACCCTCTGGAAGAAGTTCATCATAGACCGCTTTCTTAACTGCGCTCATCGCCTCTTCACGTTTTTGCTTTTCCTTTACTTTAAGCGCATTTTTTAATAATGGGCCGGAAATTCTTTCGACGTCATCATGGACTTTTTGTGGGATAACATGGAGAGTGCTGCGATTTTTCTCTTTGCCAATCTTAGTTCTCCACTGAAGTAGAGTTTCACAGATTTCTTTAATGCCGCGATGTCCTGTCTCAATCGCCTCGAGGATCTGTTCTTCAGTTAAAAAGTCACAGAACCCTTCGATCATCAGTACCGCATCTTCAGTGCCTGCCAAAACGAGGTCTAGCTTGGAACGTTTTTGCTCTTCAACAATTGGATTGATTACAAATTTGCCATCTATTAACCCAACACGAACAGCTGCTATAGGTTTAATTAAGGGTATATCAGAAATGACTAAAGCTGCTGATGCTGCGCAAATGGCCAATACGTCTGGAGAATTGACCCCATCATAGGACCAAACATAGGTCAAAACTTGTACTTCATTATAGTAACCATCTTCGAACATAGGACGTAGGGGACGATCAATCAAACGGGAAACTAATACTTCCCTTTCACTGGGCTTTCCCTGACGTTTAATAAATCCTGCCAAGGTTTTACCAACGGAAGAAAAGTTTTCTTGATAGTCGACTCTTAAAGGAAGAAAATCTGTTTCCGGGTTAACTTCTGGTGAAGCTGTTGCAGCGCAAAATACCATGGTATCTCCGCAGCGGACTAAAACTGAGGCATTTGCCTGACGGCCAATTTTGCCTGTTTCAAATGTAATTTCTTTGCCTGCAATATTTGCAGAAATGGTATGACGTTCTAGGGCCATATTCTATCTCCTAATTTGTATAATAGACTGTATTTGGGAGATGAAGGTTGCTAGAACTCAGAAAAGCCGCTTTAAGGGACTCAAAGTGGGTTTTCTGATTTCTAATTCTTTGGTCTCCCTTAATAAAATGTAATCTGTGCGCAAAGGTCACCCACTTAGGTGTCCTTTGCACTCTAAGGATGGTTATTTAGCGTCTCAAGTTAAGTTTTGTGATTAAGGTTTGATACCGGCTGGTATCTGTTGAGTTTAAATAGTCAAGCAAGCGGCGGCGTTGGCCAACAAGCTTAAGTAGAGCAAGGCGTGATCCGTGATCTTTCGGCGCGCGCTTTAGATGCTCAGTAAGTTCGGCAATTCTTTCAGTTAGGATAGCGATTTGCACATCTGCGGAACCGGTATCTTTCTCGTGAAGCTGGAACTTCTTTGTAATTTCTTCTTTTGTGCCTTTATCTAATGACATTCACAATCTCCCGTATTTGAGGGTAACGGTTGAAAGGTTACCTACTGAAAACCTGGTTTATTCTTTCTAAGGTTTAATTCTACCACAGTGCCGCTTAGAAATCAACAAAAAGAAGAAAGAAGTCAGAAATCAGAATTCGGATATCAGAATTCAGAAGTTTGAAATTTGTCATGTCATTTCTTTAAATTCTGGATTTAGAATCCTGACTTCTGAATTCCTCTTAGACTTTGGTGTCGAGGATAACTTCTACATAATCTGGATATTTCCGATACACATCCTTCCTCATAACCACTTTAAAAGGTATTGTGATCCTTCCATAGTATTTTTCCATTTGAAGTTCATCCCATATCTTCTTTTTAAGTTCTTCGTTTACAGGTTCATTTTTGTATTTTTTTAAAAGCTGCCTAATATAGTCCTGTTGCCGGTTGCGGTAGATTTCCTCGCCGTAAAAAGGAGGTTCTTCATGCTTTGCCATAAACCATTGCTTTTTGGATAGAGAGTTGGTAAATTATTGTCCGATTCAACGTATTTAAACAGGAACTTCCTATGTACAAAGATACCACATTTAAAGAAAAATTTGCGATCCTAAATCCATGGATGCCCACAATTATCGATTCTATTAAAAAAGATTTGAAAAATGAGCATTTAAAAAGGGATTTTGTCTTCTTAAAGACTTATTTTCCCTCGAAAAACCCCAATAAACTGACTACAGAAGAGCTTGTAAAAGCCTATACACATGCTGTAACGCATGCTGATAATGGTGAGAATCTTGGGGAGTTTCTAACTAACCGCTGGCTTCTTAAAAATGGGGACATTTACCATTATTTTGAAGAAGAATTGAATAGGATTAGCCCTAATTTTACCGAAATGGCCGAAATTGATCATGCAGCTGCCATTAACCTCATGGAAAATGCTGTGAAAAAATTCGGTGCTCCAGCGGCTTACATGTTTTCAGTCTTGAACTCTGTTGTCTTTCCCAAAGATGTTTACGAGCAACTTCGTAAAAAAGCCGATGCCTATGCAGCGGACAGATCAAAACAGGAAGCTTTGGCCCAAGAGCGTAAACAAGAGGCAGATCTTCATAAATCCCATGAACTTGAGATTGCACGCTTAACAGACAAATATGAGAAAAAATTGGCAGGCCTGCAAAAGAAATACATTCAAGATGTGGATGCTTTAAAGAAGCAAATAGCCCATCTTCAACGTAAGTTAGAAGGATCTAAGGCGTAAGCGATGCCATTTCCTTTTCAAATATCTCCCAAAAGCGATGATGAAAAATTCATGCTTGAAGCCTTAAAACAGGCTTGGAAAGCTTTTGAAAACGAGGAAGTCCCTGTTGGGGCTGTCCTCGTTAAAGAAGGACGCATTATCGCAAAAGGTTACAATCAGGTCGAAATGCTAAAGGATGCAACAGCCCATGCTGAGATGCTTTGTATGACATCAGGAGAGGCTGCTTTAGAAAATTGGCGCCTCACTGATACCACTCTATACTGTACATTGGAGCCTTGTGTGATGTGCGCGGGAGCATTATTGCTTTCAAGAGTTTCTCGCCTTGTTTGGGGAGCCCCAGACCTACGCCATGGGGCCAACGGGAGCTGGATAGACCTCTTTGCGCATAAGCATCCCATGCACACTGTTACAATCACTTCTGGAGTTTATGGAGAGTATTCTGCGGCCTTGATGAAGGACTTTTTTCAAAAGCGCAGGAAGGGGGAGATCAATGGAGTGGAGTGAGTTTCAAAAGCTAGCAGATGAAATTTCCGAGCAACAAAGCAAAAAGCTACTTGCCTATGGTCGTCGCATTGTCCCCACCCTAACTCCTGAAGACATGTTGCAGCCCAACGACTACCCGGAACTAGAGCACCACCCCGAATTCCGCTACGAAGAGGGTGTCCTTGCCGGCATCAACAGCCTCAAGATAGCTTTACAAGCTCTTCAAAATGAAAATAAACACCACAGAGACACAGAGAACACAGAGAGAAAATAACAGGATCTAGAGGATGAAAAGGATAAGAATTTTGGGTACAAATTGATCATTTAACCCTATTACTTCTTCCCTTATCCTTACATCATTTCTCTACATCCTGATAAAATGATCTTTGTTCTTATCCCGCCTCCTCCTATCCTGCCCATCCTGCTATCCTGTTAAATAGAAGAAATAATTCAAAAACTCAAGTAGCCAAGTTCCTGACTTTATATAAATCCCAAGATCTGATAAAATAAGGGTTAAAAGGAGGTGTTTATGGCTTCACAGCATCATTCCCATGAAAAGACTAAAGTAACTTTCGATTGTTCCATTGAAGAAAAAACTTACATTAAAATGTTAGCTGCAAAAACCCATATGACTTTGGGAGAATTCATTCTGTCTTATATAAGAAAGGATTTCCCCAGTGAAAAGAAAAGAAAGTCTAACAAAGAAACATTGGCAGCAATGAAAGAAACTAAAGAAGGAAAGGGAACAGTATACCGTTCAATGGATGATTTTTGGAAAGAGATGGGAGTCAAACCGAGTGCTAAGTCCAAAACCAAGTAGTCGTTTCAAAAAAGATTTTAAAAAGTATCTATACAGCCAAACAATAATTGATGAGTTAGATAAAGTTATTGATATCTTATTGAATAAAAGAAGATTACCTGAAAAATATAAAGATCATGCTCTTTCAGGTGAATATGTTGGTTTTCGTGAATGCCATGTCAAACCAGATCTTTTACTAATATATGACTCTGAAATGAGTTTCTATATTTAGTTAGGTTAGGATCCCATTCTGAATTGTTTTAAGCTTTTTCCAGAAGAACAGGCTGAAAAAATGTAAGATAGACATCGCCGGGTTTTTTACCTGTAAGGATTGCGAGATGCATTCTCACCCCTTGTGCGATGACAATTTTTCTAGAATTAGAGACTGAGGGATCAAAAGCATGTATTCGATGCTGTATGTGAGCACCGCCGCTCCACATATCACCTGTAGTCATAAAAAAATCATTCAATTCAATATCAAGATGAAACATTCTTGCAGCCAATTGGCAGCGAACATAATTAATAAATCTTAAAGTATCTCCAAAACCTATATGCTTAGACTTAGGATATTTGTTTTTAAGTAACTTGTAACTATTTTTTGATCCAATCAATTTTAAAAAGAGATCACGGGTCATTTTTCTATCCATTTCATAATTTCTTGATGATTTTTTTGATATAACAGCAGCAATTTCTTTTACCACGCTTATGATTTCCTGGGGATGTCCCTTAATATAGGTCTTAACTTGTTTTCTAAGAATTTTCTTTTCCAATCCAATGGCTTTAGCCAATATGTCAAAAAGAGTATCTTCATCTTTCCCCTTAGCAATTTTTAGTCCGCCTAATTGGGGTATTCCTCCTGTTTCTTTGGTAGTAACCATTCCAAAGACAGTTACATAAAATTGAGTATCTATTGCTCTTTGCTCTTTTCTAGAAACCTGTTTACGCTCATCTGCAAAGGTGAAAGTAGGTTCTGTATCGGTTGAACATCTGAAGTTATAAAAGCGATTAGTATCAATGTACATATGCGCTTCAAAGCCTAAACTGTTAACCATAAATCCTCTTTAAATAAATATTATTATGTTACTGTGTTCTCTGTGCTTCTGTACTGATTCTTTTTCACACAAGGTCTTGCAGGGCATCGGTAAAGTCCTGCAGAAGCTCGTGCTTGCGACGTTGTTTTTCTTTGTGCTTCATGCCGTGGGTATGGGAGACTGCATCGATTTTGTGCATTGTTTTAATGCTCAAAGTCTCCAATAACTCTAGGTCCGCCTGCCGTGCCCCTTTTTCCTTCATCTTTATTCTGGCTTTTTCTGAGGTATTTCTGACCGCTTCCTTTTCTACCTCCATCGCGCAGGCGATCCACAATGAATAGCAGCCTAAACTTAATGCCAAGATCCCAAATCCATTTTTCAAGGGACATGCGGCTGCTTCAAAAAAATTGTTATGGTGATGCACGCAGATCGATTTAAAGATAATAAGGAACGCAAGCAGGGTAAAAATAATCCCAATCGTCAAGAAGACAAGTCTGTATTTTTGAACACGGTAGTAGGTCATTAATAAATTATGTTCTAAAAAACTTGCAGTAAACATCAACTACCTCATTTAATTATCAAACAAATTATATTAACATATTAAGTTTAATAAGTCAATTAAAGATATAGCTAAAATATGTTTACAAAATAGTTTAATTAAAATATTTCATTACATTTAGACATTCAAATTTCAGGAGACAATTCATGGATTACACAGAATCTTTTTGTGAAAAGTTCTATCGATTCATCATTAAGATAGGGGAATCATTACAATCTCTTATCCTACTTTTTGTAAGACTTTTTTGGGGGTTACAATTCTTATTTGCTGGTTGGGGCAAATTCATTGATATCAATACAGCAGCAGGGTTCTTTGAAAAGTTAAACATCCCTGTACCTACATTTTCAGCCTATTTAACGGCGACTTTTGAAGTATTAGGAGGCTTAGCACTTGTTTTAGGGTTGGGAACAAGACTGTTTAGCATCCCTTTGATTGTTATTATGTTAACCGCTTTATTTACAGCCCATAAAGGGTTTATAGCTAATTTCTGGGTCAATCCTTTTGGAATCTTAGAACAAACACCCTTCACGTTCTTGATGGCAGCACTAATCTTGTGGGCATTTGGGCCTGGAAAGTTCTCCATCGATGCCCTCTTGAAGAGGTATTGGTACAATGACCAATATGAAAATTTGGACCTAAAATAACCTAACTTTAAAGGTATAAATATGAAAAAATCTGATTTAAAAAAGATAGCTCTTTTAGGGCTAACAGCTGGCTTAGTCTGTTCTTGTAGTGAGGCAGGAGGGGAAAATCCAAGAAATGGAACGAATGCACATGCCACTGTGAAAATGACAGAACAAGATCTTATGACGAAACTTGATGACAATGGCAGAAGAATTTTTAGCACATTAAGCCCAGAAGGGAAAGACCTCGCATTACAACTCGCTTCACAATCATGCAAAGGTCAAAATTCATGCGCAGGATTAAATTCTTGCAAAACTGCTGACCACTCATGCGCTGGTCTAGGCAGCTGCAAAGGAACATCTCCAGGTCCATTCCAAGATAAAAACGACGCTGTCAAAGCAGCAGCTAAGAAAATGGCTCAAAAACGTCAGAACGCCACGAAATATTAAACTGAATTTTAGAAGTCAGAATTCAGAAGTCAGAAATATTCTTCCTTCTGATATCTGGCTTCTGACTTCTGGATTCTTCTTTTTCTTCATCCTTGCATTTCCTTTCCATCCCTGTCATAATAAAGCAATTAAATCGTCATATTATGAAATTTTATTGGTTTTATCATGATTCATAATACATTACCTATGAAATGCCGGATGGAAGCGGAAAAAAATGAGGAGAGAGTTCTCCACCCTAGGGCAGCGCATTCAAAAGATCACGACCGCTATTTTGGAAAAGAAGACGACCACCGCCTACCCTATAAAAGGGATGTGGATAGAATTGTCCATTCAAAGGCTTATTCACGTTATATCGATAAAACACAGGTAGTCTATTTAGTAGACAACGATCATATCACCCATAGAAGTTTGCATGTACAGCTTGTCAGTAATTTTGCACGTGGAATTGCCGAAGTTCTCAGATTAAATGTAGACTTGGTGGAAGCAATAGCCTTAGGTCATGATGTGGGTCATCCTCCTTTTGGACATGAGGGAGAACAGTACCTTTCAGCCCTTTCAAAAGAGTTTGGTAATGGGGCATTCGCACACCCTTGGCAGTCTTGCAAACTGTTTCGTGAGATCGAACCTTTAAATCTGGGGTTGAATGTTTATGATGGGTTTCTTTGCCACGATGGTGGAATGTGTGGCACTCAGCTTAAACCAAGGTTTGGAAAAACATGGGATGATCACTTCAAAGATTTAGAAAATAAACTCAAAGAACCCGAAAAAAATATTTGGCCAGGAACCCTTGAAGGATGTTTGGTCAAACTTTGCGATACCATGAGCTATGTAGGAAGAGATATTGAGGATGCGATTAATTTAGGGATTATTGAAAGAAAACAAGTTCCTATAACCCATTTAGGAACCACAAATAAAGAAATATTAAGCTCTTTAGCTAAAGATGTCATTAGCTCAAGTTACGAGAAGGACTATATTGCAGTTTCCGATGAATCGTATGAAGCTTTAGGAATACTAAGAAAGTTCAATTTTTCTTCAATCTATCAACATCCAAAACTGAAGGCTGAATCGAAAAAGATTGAAAAAGGTTATAGGGTGCTTTTAAACCTAGTCCTCGAGGATTATGAAAAAAATAAAAAGAATAGCCACCTGTGGAATCAATTCCTTCATAGTAAATCTGAAAAGTACATTCATGAATCAACGAATGTACAAAAAGCAATCGATTACGTCGCTGGAATGACAGATAACTATTTCGTACGTACCCTAGAAGCTTTAATTGTTCCAAGAAGGATCCAGCTGTAATGAAATTTTTACTTGTGGATACAGCCTTTGATTCTGGAATAGCGGCAATATTTTCTGACGGTAAGATTATTGCTGAGTGCGCTATCCCTTTATTAGGAAATCAGTCCAGACATCTATTTCCGGAAATTCAAAAAATCCTTGAAAAATCGGATATTCAACCCGAAACGTTAGATTTTATAGCTGCTGGTGTGGGTCCTGGATCCTATACTGGAATGAGGGTAGGGGGAATCATAGGAAAGTGTTTTGCCTATACACTCAAAAAGCCGTTAGTAGGGGTTTGTTCTTTGGAGGCATTTTCTCCTGCAACAGAAGGAGCCTTTACCGTCATGGTCGATGCAAGGATTAGTGGAGCCTATATATTGAATGGAGTCAAAGAAAAAAATAGAATTATTTTTGATCAAACTCCTCAGGTTTTACCTATAGACAAAGCATTGGAATTGTCTACTGGGCAGTTGGTTACACTCCCAGGCAATAGGATTAAAAAAAGGGTCGGTAGCCGTGATTGGATAGAGGTGGAGCCTTCCTCCGAAATTCTAGGCGCACAAGCGCTTAGCCAATATAAGAGGGGAGTCTATAGTCTAGATGCTAAGTTAGACTTACTATACTT
The DNA here is from genome assembly GCA_039806825.1 of Parachlamydiaceae bacterium. Classification (GTDB taxonomy): domain Bacteria; phylum Chlamydiota; class Chlamydiia; order Chlamydiales; family Parachlamydiaceae; genus JBDHQB01. Next base: position 10,469 of record JBDHQB010000017.1, read on the forward strand.
AAGGCCTACCCAAGCAGAACTAGAGAGAAAAGTTTCTTAAATCGTGTCCAGATGGGCACGAAAAATTAGTACATTCGTTTCTGACTCTTGCCTAATATTTCACCCTAGAGTATTATACTTTCATTAAGGTTAGAATAAATCATCTAAATCAAGTAAACACGAAGGGTGAAAGTCAAATGACAGTTGTTAAAGTTCGCGCAGGAGAATCTTTGGATAAGGCCTTGAGAGCCCTGAAAAAAAGATTGGATAAAGAAGGTGTAATGAAATCTGTAAAAGCTCACCGTTTTTATGCAAAACCTTCTGAGAAAAAACGCGCTAAATCCAAAGCAGCTTTAAAATATAAGAGACAACGCTAGAACTTACTAGCATCCAAGTATAGCGGGACCGAAATTAAGACTGTCCCGCAAGTTATATTCTTTAATCGATTTTTTCTAGTGTGATCATGGCAGATTTTTACGAAATACTCGAAGTAGGTCGCGAAGCGACGCAAGAAGAAATCAAGAAAGCCTACCGTAAAAAAGCTCTCAAATACCATCCCGATCGCAATCCAGGCGATCCAGAAGCTGAAAAAAAGTTCAAAGAGATCTCCGAAGCTTACGAAGTGCTCAGCGACGAGAACAAACGTCAAGCGTATAATCGCTTTGGACGCGAGGGAATTCATGCTGGCGCTGGTGCAGGACAACATTATGAAAGCATGGAAGAAGCCCTAAGGACCTTTATGGGAGCTTTTGGCGGAAGCGGCTCTGAATCTATTTTCGACAACTTTTTTGGTTTCGGTGGTGATTTCGCTGGCGGCGAAAGTGCCGGGCCTGCTGGAAGACGTCAAGGTGCAAGTAAGCGCGTTAATATCACAATTACTTTCCCAGAAGCTGCTAAAGGTGTCGATAAAGAACTTTCTATCACCAATTATGTGACTTGCAAAGAGTGTCATGGAAAAGGCTCCACAAATCCTCAAGGGGTAAAAAAATGTACCCGATGCCACGGCAGGGGACAAGTGGTCGAACAGCGTGGATTTTTCAGCATGTCTATGCCATGTCCTCAATGTCATGGCGAAGGTCAAATCATTACTGATCCCTGCAAATCTTGCCATGGTGAAGGTGTTGTCAAAGACAAGCAGCGTGTAAAAGTCCATATTCCTGCTGGAGTAGACAGTGGAATGCGTCTCAAGATGAGCGGATATGGCGATGCTGGGCAAGGTGGCGGACCTGCGGGTGACCTTTATGTCTTCATCACTGTTGAACCCCATCCTATTTTTGAACGAGAAGGGAACGATATAACACTAGATCTTCCAATAAGCTTCACTGAAGCTGCATTAGGATGCAAAAAAGAAGTTCCATCACTGACGACGCATCATTGTAGAATTACTATTCCTGAGGGTACTCAGAATGGGAAAATTTTCAGAGTCAAAGGTGAAGGTTTTCCCCATGTTCATGGAAACGGAAAAGGCGATCTGCTAGTGAAAATTTTTGTAGAGACCCCTTCCAAATTGACCGATAAGCAGAAACAGCTTTTAGAAGAATTTGCAAAGACAGAAAGTCCGAGCAATCAGCCAAAGAGAAAAGGGTTTCTGGATAAGATCAAAGAGTTTTTTCATTCCTAACTTTAATCTCGGAAATGTCGTAAGTGTTCTCTAACGAATAGAGCAAAGTTCCCTCTATTGCTTGCGCTCTAAGCTTCTAATCCAATAAACGTTCCTGCTGCGCGAAGCGTTGTTACTTGCGCTCTAAGCTATTAACCCAATAAACATCTTGCTGCGCAAAGCGCAAGCAACAACGCTTCGCGCAAGATGTTTATTGGGTTATAGCTTAAGCGCGAGCAATTAGAACCAGTAGACTGCGCCTATTTTAGCGCCTTTTGCTCTTAAGCCTTCTTTGTCTTTACTGAGCGACATATTGTAGCCTAAGCCAAGGTTGACCGAAAAGTTATCGGAAAAATCATGCTCAATTAACAAAGCATAATTGGGCCCGCTTGTCTTTGTGCGAAAATGTTCGTCAATATCAGGAAAGAGGGAATTATCTGATTCCCACTTGTATTCTGTATCCACATGCGACCAAGCATATTGGAAAACAAAAACTGCTCTCCAAGATTTGCTAATTTTATACGTTATATCAATACCAATATATGGACCATGTGAATCAATATCTTCTTCAACATTGTCGAATTCGATTTTAATCGGTTTTGTCAGCCCAGAAACTTCAATCCTATGCTGAAGATCAAAAGTGGATTTAAAATTTCCTCCGCAATATCCGGCATTTGGAAAAAAACTAAAACATTTGAAAGGGATGCAAAAACCCACTCCACCTGCAAGGGTATAAAAATGGGCTTCACCACCCCCAATCATTCCACTCGCTTTTACAGTAAATCCATTATAAATTTCGTAATAAGCATCCGCTTTCCAAGCAAATAAATTTAAACTCCGAAAAGTTTTGCCTCGCTGAAGAACATCAATATTTATGTACGCAGGTCCGGTGTCAAACTTGCCTTTGCATATAGCACACTCTTCTGACGGTGTTTCATACTGAGATACTTGATCTATCCATTCTTCATCTTCGGCGATAGCTTGTGTAAGTAATAGAAAATTAATAGTTAATAGAAAGTATTTTAAGTAACGCATTGAGAGATCCCATGTTCAAATTTACAGAAAAATCATAAAGTTTAAGACCATTTTTTTCGAGAAAAAATCGAGCATTTTTAAAAATATAATTATAAACTTGATTACCAATGTAAAAAGGAAGATATAGAAATTGAAGCCAGATTCAAAAAATTTTCCTTTAAAATCTATAGGGGGTTTAGCATGAAACATTTATATATTGTTTTAGCATTAGCAGGCGCTTCGTCTCTAAGCGCTGATTATAATGATGGATATTGCGATGAGGCTTGCAGACAGCGCTATTACGAAAGCCGACGCGCTCAAGGATATAGTGATCAATGGGGCAATCAACCTCGTGGGCAAAGATATATCGATTCAGATATAGACCAACAGCAGTACGGCGGATATTCGCAAAGATTTAATCAAGACAATCAAAATCCAAATTACCAAGATCGTTTACCTAACGACCAACGTAATCAACGTTTCGGTGGTTATGGCAACAACAACAACTCAAATCTTGCAGAGGATGATAGAAAAATTTCTGATGATGTGAAGGGCGTTGTGGCTGGCGGCTGGTTTTCTAGCGGAAACAAAAACGTGACCTTTGATGTTAACAATGGAAACGTCACATTACGTGGAACTGTTGGCAGCTTAGATGAAAAAAATAACATCGAGCAAAAGGTTAGAAACATTAACGGTGTAAGAAACATTAACAATCAGCTTATGGTTCAAGGTGCACAACCTAGCAATAATCAAAATCGCTGGGGTGGATACGACAACAACAATAATCAGAATGGCAATCCTAGAATGGCTGATGACAGAATGGCAAGACCAGCTGATGACAAACAACTCAATGACAAAGTCAAAGATGTTGTGGCTGGCGGCTGGTTCTCAAGCGGCAACAGAAATGTTTCATTTGATCTTAACAATGGAAATGTCACATTACGGGGTACTGTTGATAGTACAGATGAAAAAAATAAAATTGAGCAAGATGTAAGAAAAATTGATGGTATTAGAAATGTTAACAACCAAATCGTTGTTCAAGCATCTAAACCAGGCGATTATTCACAAGACCGTTGGAATACAGACCAAGATAGACAATTGAACTCAAAAATCCGTTCCAAATTGAGCGGATGGTTTTCAACTGCCTATGATGGAGTTATTCTCCAAACTAACAATGGCGTTGTAATTTTGTGGGGAACAGTTAAAAACGTTGATGATCAGGGTAAATTGACTGCGGAAGTTCAAAAGATCGAAGGCGTAAGATCTGTTCAAAACAATACAAAAGTCCAAACTCAGTAATTCTATTGAGGGGCAGTCAAGTGCTGCCCCCACCTTTTCCAGAATCTTAAAGTTCCAACCATAAATTAACCACGGAGTGCACGAAGAAAGAAATAATTATTGGTAACTTGAAAAAGTTAATTAATTTACCCTTTTCTTTTTCTCTGTGTCCTCCGTGCACTCCGTGGTTAATTTATGGTGGGGACTATTAGATTTAGAAGTGAACGGCTTTGCTGATGTGATCTTGAGGAGCAGTGCACATCTCTAAATTGATTCCTTTTGAAGCGAGAATTTCCCTAACTACGCTCAATGCGACTTCAGGTGTATTGCATTCGCTGGAAAGATGGGCCAAATGAACATGTTTAAGTTTATCATGTGCGACTTCAGCTAATAACTGACCGCATGCTTCATTAGATAGATGTCCGCTTCTTCCTAAAACACGTTGTTTATAAATCAACGGTCGCGAACTTGCATGCACCATCGATGGTTGATGATTGGACTCAACATATAAATAATCGCAGTCCATCAGCTGATGTTTGACCAATGAGGTTACAAATCCTAAATCTGTACAAAATCCTAATTTATGTTCCTCAGTTTTTATTGTAAACGCCACCGGATCTGGTGTGTCGTGCTGTATACTAAATGGATGAATTTCGAGATCACCAAAATGGAACGTCTCCCCCGTGGAAAAAATCTTAAACTTGGGGCATTCTCTGAAAGTCTCAACAATTCCTTTTGCAGTTTCATGGTTAGCTAAAACTGGGATTCCATGCCTCATTGCAAGGATTTTTAATCCTTGAATGTGATCAGTATGTTCATGTGAAATTAATATGGCGTCAAGGTCGGAAATTTCAACGCCGATTTGAGCTAATTTAATTTGGGTCGCTCGTGCACTCAGACCTGCGTCGATTAAAATCTTCGTTTGGCTTGTCCCTAAAAAAATGCAGTTTCCTTTCGATCCCGATGCTAAGGGGCAAAATCCTTTCATACACACGCTTAAGAGGGTTATTTATGGCTTCTTTGTAACATAAAACATCTTAAAAAAACACGATGAATTCACATGAAATTTATAAGTGGCTAAGTATAAGGTGAAACAAAAGAGAAGTGAGAGAATTTCCTTCACTGTGTTAATCTGCAAAAAAAACATCTATCGAAGGAAAGAGATTCATGGACGAACATGCATTGTTAAAAAAAATCGATTCATTGCTTGATGATTTAGTAAAGACGGCTATTAATTTAGAAAAGGCAACCTTTCAGGTGATCTCAGAAGAAGAAATTGCTCCACTCCAGTCAAAACAGGAAGAGTTAGTTTCTGAAATCAAAAGTATCGATGCTCAGCTTACAAAATCTGGCGACAAAAAAGCGATCGAACAAGATTCGAAGGTAAGAAAAAGTATTCATGACAAACTTGCAAAGTTCCATGAATTAAATTCCCATTTTATCGACAACTTGTCCTCAAGTCATGGATTGATCCGATTTGAAATTGATAAAATCAGAAAAAACAAAAAGAAATAATGACCTATCTTTTTATTAATAAATAGAGTCCCAGAAGGGCTAAAAGGCCGGATAGCCAAAAGAAACCGATCTGGGTTTCCCCAGGCGGGAAAAGACGATAAGCAAAAAAAGTCGCGATACAAGCGAGTAAGACGAAAAAGCAGGCGACAATTAAAATTTGTCGTTCTTTATTCATCCTCCATCCTCTGTCAAGGCTACATCTAAGTCGTCTGCTGTATCATCCAGCCCTTTTCGAGAGATAAGAATCTTACGTGGTTTGGCTCCTTCACCTGGGCCTACGACCCCACGCCTTTCTAGCTGGTCTATAATGCTAGCTGCTCGTGCGTATCCTATTTTAAGCTTTCTCTGGAGGAAAGTTGTTGAAGCATTCCCTGTGTTTAAGATGACTTCTTTGGCTTCCTCATAGAGAGAATCCTCTTCCATATCGTCATCAAATCCATCTTCTCCTCCCTCATCAGGCATATTGTCGAAGGAGCTAATGACATAATTAGGTGATGCTTGATCGCAAATAGATTTCACAACTGCATTGATATCTTCATCCCGAATAAAAGCTCCTTGGGCCCTGAGTAAGGTGGAGGCACCTGGAGGTAAGAAAAGCATATCTCCATTACCCAGAAGGGATTCAGCGCCTATTTCATCTAATACGATTTGGCTGTTGACCCGGCTTGCTACTTTAAAGGAAATACGTGTTGGGAAGTTGGCCTTAATTAGCCCTGTAATAACCTCGCGCGAAGGCCTTTGTGTAGCCAATATTAGGTGAATTCCTACAGCGCGGGCCATTTGAGCAATTCTGGCGATTGGAGTCTCAATATCATTATTAGCAACCATCATCAGGTCGGCTAACTCGTCAATAATTCCCACAATATAAGGTAACTTCAAAGGCACTGGTCTGTCTAAAGACTCTTCCAATTCCTTGTTAATCGTACGGTTATTAAAGCCATCGATATTACGTACTCCAAGCAGTTTCAGTAGTTCGTAGCGGTTTTCCATCTCACGCACAAGCCATTTTAATGCTGCACATGCTCCTTGAGGTTCTGTGATAACAGGAGCTAGCATATGGGGAAGTTTTGAATAGGGGGTCAACTCCACTTTCTTTGGATCCACCATCACAAGTCTGATCTCGTCAGGTTTCGCATTCAATAAAATCGACATGACAATTGTATTGATACAAACCGACTTACCAGAACCAGTAGCCCCTGCAATAATACAATGGGGCATTTTGGTCAGATCGCTCATTACATAGTCACCATTGACAGCTTTGCCCAGAAGCACAGGAATTCTAAGCTTATTTGGACCTTGCTGGTAAGCCATCAACATTTCTTTGAAGCTAACTTCTTGCGGTTGTGGATTGGGTACTTCGATTCCTACAGCAGCTTTTCCAGGTATTGGAGCTATAATTCTGATCGATTTTGCTTCCATGTTCAAAGCGATATCATTTTCAAGTGTTTTGATTTTTTGAACCTTGACACCTATTGCAGGATGGACTTCAAAAGAGGTGATGGTGGGACCGCAATTGATTTGACCGACTTTGGCTTCAATGCCAAAGCTCATCAGTGTTTCTTCCAATACTTCTGCCTGTCTCCTCAAGTTCTGCTTCAAGCTAGTTTGATCTACCTTCTTCGCATTGGTGAGCATGTTGGCGTCAGGCAAATGGTAGTTGGTATAATCGCTTTGCGGCACGGATGTTTGTTGCGATTGTTGTTGGGGAGGAGCCTTTTTGGGAGTTGGATGTTCAGACTTCGGCTTTGCAATAGGTGCTGGAGGGGGCGGCAATGGAAGCGGAGGCTGGATGAATGTTTGCTCTTTCGTTTCCTTTGGTTCTTTTTCCTTGATCTCAGGCAAAGAGGCTTTTCTCGAAATCGAAGGTCTCACACTTGTCTGCAAATCAGGTTGGATGGCCAAAAGATCGTTCTGATGGTGTTCCCTAGAATCAGAAGAGGGCAGTGAGACTCCGGTATCAGGTATCCTAAGTTTCACATAACGCATGAAGTCGCTTTCATCTTTTTGTGTAGGTTCTTCCTCATGCTCTTTGAAAGGTTTTGGCGTGTTGATGTTAATTTTTGGTGGTTTAGTCTCCTTCACTGGACGTGAAGGTGGAGCAACTTTTTCTTCCTGGACCTCTTTTTTCTCCGGAATCCAAGACACAATCCAAGCTAAAATTTGCTGAGGAGTAATCTTGAATAAGAAAAGCAAGCTTGCCAATAATGTGCAGGAGAAGATCAAGGCAGCTCCTAAGGCATTGAAAATAGTTATAAAGTTAAAGCCTGGCAAATCATGGTAAAAGTAAAAGAATGGAGCTCCGCCCAAATGAAAAAACATTCTTCGAGCTGTTTGCGCAGGGTAGAACCATTGCCTTAAAGCTTGACCAGCTGCAGGATAATGTACCTCTAGCAGTGTTAAAAGCATACTGACGGAGATCATGCAAATCAAAACATAAAATGCACGTTGGCCAACATGATTCAAAGGTTTGTTGAAGGTAAGCCTCCAACCAATCCACCCAATGAAAAGAGGAATTAAATAGCTCGATAGCCCAAAGAAAACATGTCCAGTTCTTCCAATTGCGCTGCCAATTGCTCCTAACCAATTTGTTTGATAGTGTCCCCATCCAAAACTGAGTAAGCTAAGCATAAAAACAAGTGCACAGCCCAATGTGAGAAGCCCTTGGACTTCAGGTGGCGCCCATGGTTTCTTTGGAGCACTAGGTTTGGACTTTTTCTTTTTAGAAGCCGCCATGTAATCCTTAATTGAAGTTAAAATAAATTAATGTGCCAATTCCTAATACTAAACAGTACCAAGAGAAAATCATCAGTTTATTATTTTGAACAATTTTTACAAGTAAAGCTAAAGCTCCACATCCTACAATAAAGGCGCTAATAAATCCTGCTGCATAGGCAGAAATGGTGATGTCGGCACTAGTATGTCCTGATTTAAAATAGAGTTTTCCAAATTCCAAGACACAGCCTCCTACAATTGCTGGAATGCTAAGCAAAAAGGAATAGGTGACAGCTTCTTTTGGAGGCCATCCTAAAAGTCGAGCGCCTGAAATTGTAGAGCCGCTTCTTGAAATACCGGGGAGAATAGCAAAAGCTTGGAAGAGTCCAACGAGAATGCTATCTTTCCATCTCTTTTTATCCAATTCCATTTCTGGCAAAGTATTTGCAAAGTATGTTGCTAAGTAAAGAAGTATGGCGGTGATAATAAAAAACCAGCCGAGATATTGCACCTTATCAAACATAGTCTTAATGGGTTCGGCAAACAAAGCCAATGGAAAGAGCGGTAGAGTACCAAGAATCACCCATACAATTTTTTTGTGATCATGAAGAAGAATATCCATAATTTGCTTACGGAAAAAAACGAAAACAGCCAACAAGGTTCCAAGATGGCAAGCCAATGTAAAATCCACAAGCTTGCTAAGGTCTCGGAATCCGAGAAGATACTGTCCTAAAACCAAATGACCTGAGGAACTTACGGGTAAAAATTCTGTTAAACCTTGGATAATCCCAAGAATAAGAGCTTCAAAAATTGACATTGTTCAATGATCCATCTAGGTTTCAAGAAGATATATCAAATCTTTAAATTGTCATGTCTGAGGATTTTCTGCAAGGAACTCTAAAGGGAAGTTAAAGAGGGCGATCGACGGGGCTCGAACCCGCGACATTTGGAACCACAATCCAACGCTCTACCAACTGAGCTACGACCGCCATGACGAAACAAATTTTGTAACCTTTTTGCTATTTTTCAGTCAAACAAAAAGCAAAGCTTTGTCGAAAGCCCTCGATAATTCTTACCCTCCGCTGATCATCCATAGAATTTTATTCACATATGTTTTACATAAATAGTTTCAAAAGGAACAAACATGAATAATAAAATCTTTGTTTTATCCGTTTTTGCCTTTATAGCCGGTCTCCTGTATCTATTTCCTGAAAAACAGGCAAAGGTCTCTGAAGATATTGCCCAAACTGATCAGAATAGCGTTAAAGAGTACGATGAAAAGGATAGGAAGACAGAATACAGAAGTCCGAAGTCAGAAGAAGGAAGTTTATTATTCTGACTTCGGACTTCTGTATTCTGTCTTCCTATCCTTTTTATCCTCTACATTCTGTTAATTGTTCTTAGCTCCTCTCTCCTTCATCCTTCCCTTTTAAATTGGGAGATGTGGTAGTATATAAGAAATAGTTGAAGGGCCTTTGCATGGATTCTCATGTAAAAGAACATTTTCGCCAATATTCTGAGGAAGCACCATCGGCACATTTTCATAAGGTTATTAGCCTTCACGATAATCATCAATACCCATGGGACGAGATTCACCGATTGGTTCCTAAAATGTGTAAAGGGTGGTTTGAATTAGCTAACCTAAAGCCTTCAGATAGAATAGAATTCATTCGAGATTTCTGGAATTCTAAACTCAAATACCGCCCTGATCTTACAAAATCATTGAATGAATTTTTCAGATCTCTAGATGATATTGGAATATTCATTACACAGCAAAGATTTGACGATCCTTACGATGCGCAGCTCGTTTATAGCTTAAAAGGGGACAGCGGATACTTTCATGGCCTCATCTCAGCAAGTGAAGATGATATTCGCAGTTTACAAAAAATGTTTCCTGAATATACTTTTCCTCTTGACTATCTGGCTTTTATGCAAATTCATAACGGATTTAGCAAAGGAACTGATACAGGGATCATTCCCACATACCAAATGTGGGCAAGTTACCAACAGTTTCAATCGGCGCTTGCTATGGAAGACGCGATTACAACCCTATCAGGAGAAGTTGTCGATTCCAATAACCTAATTCCTTTCTATGAATCTTTCGGAATGCCATTTTATCAATGCTTCTGGGCCTCGTGGTATCCTGAAGAAGAAATGGGGAACGTTTATTACTCTGGTCTGACAAAGAAAATTCCGGATGTGAGAGACATTATCCTTGGTGAAGAAACCATGGCTTTCCCTACATTTGTAGATTGGTTGATGTTTTATTTGGAATTGGTCGATAAAGAAACTTAAATACCCCCTCAACTATGTACCTTGTTGAAGATCTATACAAACGCCATGGCGAAAGACTAGGGCTGGAACTTGTTGCAGGAGAGTCCGGTATCAAAAGGCGTATTCAGGTTCCTGAAGCGCACCGTCCAGGTTTAAGTCTTTGTGGATATCTAAAAAGTCATGCTCCAAAACGTATTTTGATATTTGGTAAAGTTGAAATCGAATATTTGCGCGACCTGCCGCCTGGTGTATGCATCAAACGTCTTGAAGCCATTCTATCAAATTCTACTCCTGCTGTCATCGTCGCTCGGAGATACCGTCCGCCAAAAGAGCTGCAGCAGTTGTGTGAGCAAATGTCTATCCCTCTCTTTAGAGCCAGCATGACAACCATGAACCTTCTCAGTAAACTTACTCTTTTGTTGAATGAAGAGTTTTCACCGAGCATGAGCTGCCATGGAACACTTGTGGAAGTTTTCGGGGTGGGTGTTCTTATTCGGGGGGATTCCTCAGTGGGAAAAAGCGAAGCGGCATTAGGACTTATTGAAAGGGGACATCGCTTAATCTCTGATGATATCGTTAAAGTAAAAAAGAGAGAGGCGGGATATTTGGAGGGGTTTGGAGCGGAGTTAACCCGCCACCATATGGAAATCAGGGGGATGGGAATCATCAACGTAGCCCACCTTTACGGGGTCGTTTGCGTTCGCGATAATAAAAGCATCGACATTGTGGTTGAACTGGAGGCGTGGGACGATACCCACTTTTATGATAGGATTGGGCTCGAAGAAAAAACATGCGATATTCTTGGTGTGGAATTGCCTTACCTCGTATTGCCTGTAAAACCGGGTCGTGATGTTGTGTTGCTTTTAGAGACAATAGCCTTGAATCATCGCTTAAAGAAGATGGGATACCATTCAGCAAAAGAATTTAATGCCAAACTCCATACGAAAGTAGGATTTTTACCTCCAGGAGGAGAATAAAGTGAAATTGATTAAAAAAGTCAAAGTTAAAAATCCTATGGGACTCCACACACGCCCTGCAACATATATTGTGAAGTTATTGCAAAATAACCCCAACGACATTTTCTTTACCTTTAAAAAAGATACAATCAATGCAAAAAGTATTTTGGGAATCCTAATGCTCGCTGCAAAAAAGAATTCGTTGATCACTATTACAGTTGAGGGGGAAAATCCTGAGCCCACAATGGACCAACTTCTCAATGCTTTCGACACATCCTTTGGGGAATAATCACGCATGACTCAGGTGATCCAGGAAATAATCTACAAAGGTTCTCAGATATGTTCGGGTATATCGATAGGCAGGCTTGTTATTATTGAAGAGCTGGAGGAGGAAATTTACGAGACAACCCTTTCCAAAAATGAAGTAGAGGAAGAAATCAACCGCTTCAGGAGAGCTGTTGAAAGAAGTTGTGAAGATCTTGAAAAACTGCAAGATCAGCTTGAATGTGAATCGATTTTCGAAGGAGCGGCAATCCTCGACACCCATTTGCAAATCATGCAAGACCCTGTTCTGACTTCAACTATTGAATATAATATACGTTCCACGCAGCGAAATGCCGAATATGTTTTTACCAGAGTGATTCAAGAAACTGAAACAAAATTTGAAGCAATAACAGATCCTTTTTTCCGTGAAAGAAGTAAAGATGTTCAGGATGTTTCAAGAAGGGTAATGGGCCATTTAAAAGAAAAAGTCCATATTTGCTTACATCATTTGCCTGCAAAATCGATCATCCTTGTACATGATCTCACGGCATCAGAAATAGCTGAAGCCCCCCTTGATAAGATCTATGGATTTGTGTCGAAAGATGGAGGAACAACCTCCCATGCTGCTATCATGGCCAGGGCTAAAGGAATGCCTTGCATCTCCAATTTGAACTACGAAGCGCTAAAGGATTTCAACAATTGCGAAGTCATTCTTGATGGACATCAAGGACTACTGATCATCAATCCGCTTCCAGAGACCCATCAAAAGTACGTGGAAATGCAAAAGGTTCAGACCGCACAAAATAAGTATGTAGATGGATTAGAAGAGATGGGTGTAGAAACCTTGGATGGATACAAGGTCCGCTTATGTGCTAATGTGGACATCGATCATGAAGTTGATTTGCTTCATAAATATGGTGGGCATGGTGTAGGGCTATTTCGAACTGAGTCTATCTTTATTATGCATAAATCTTTCCCAAATGAAGAGGAACAATTTGAGACCTATCGAAAAGTGATCACCAAGATGAAAGGATTACCAATTGTGGTGAGAGCTTTTGATGTTGGAGGGGATAAAAGTTTGCGTTGCCAACATTTTAAGAAAGAAATCAACCCATTCTTAGGCTGTCGAGCAATAAGATTTTTATTGAAAGAACAGTCCCTTTTTAAGACTCAATTGCGAGCCATCCTGCGTGCAGCTGCCTATGGCAACGTCAGTATTATGTTCCCCATGATAACAAGCTTATCCGAGTTACTGGAAGCGAAAATGGTCTTGGCAAAAGCTAGAGGCGAACTGAACTTAGAAGGTATTAAAATCCCATCAAAGATTAAAGTGGGATGTATGATCGAAGTGCCATCTGCAGCGATCATTGCCGACTTATTAGCAAAAGAGAGTGACTTTCTTTCCATTGGAACAAATGATTTAGTTCAGTACACTTTGGCGGTTGATCGAGGAAATACCGCATTAAGTTCATTTTATGCACCTGCTCATCCTGGAGTTATCCGTTTAATTAAAATGGTAGTGACAGAAGCTAATCGAAGGGGAATACCTGTATCAGTTTGTGGTGAAGTTGCTGCAGATCCAAAATTTACCCAGCTTTTACTTGGTTTGGGTGTCCATGAACTCTCAGTCGCATCTCGTCATATTCCAGCAATTAAGCAGGCCATCAGAGCCACAAGTATTGTTGAGGCTAGCTTATTAGCGGAAACAGCTTTAACACTCTCGTCAACTCATGACATCCAAGCCTTACTTGAATAGGAATTCTAATTAGAATGGGCAGAAAAGGACGGTTAATTCTGCCCCAAAGAAGATTCGATTAAAACCCAGGGAACCCAGAAAGCCCTGGAATTCCACCTAGACCGCCCATATTTTTTGTAGATTGCTCTTCAAGCTTTTTATTTGCATCGGCATAAGCGGCTTTCACCAATGCTTCAAGGCCTTCAACATCTTCAGGGTCCACACACTCAGGTTTAATCTTGATTGATTTCATGTCGTGGTTACCACTTAATGTGACTGTAACTAACCCTTGTTGCGAATTTCCTGTCACTTCCGTACTTTCAATTTCAGTCTTCATTTTAGCTAGCTGATCTTGCAACATTCTAGCTTCTTTCTTCCGTTTCGAAAAACCTGTTCCCATAAATTACACCTTCTTTTTTAAAGTCCCTTCCAACTCCACTGCAGCGAATTGGAACAATGTATCATGCTTCCCTTGCGTCTTTTTATCTACTTCTACCCGTTCTACTTTTGGGGTGGGTGGGGGAGGTGCCGAAATCGCTGCGGAGATCGGCTGTATTTGTGCCGCTTTGACTGGAATAGGTTGTGGAATAGGCTCTTCTTTTACATGACTCGAAGTATAGGCTTTTCCTTGAGTATGTGCAGTAGTACTATTCGTCTTTGCCATAGATTCCAATTCAGACAATCTTTGCACTAGGACTTCCACTGGAATTTGTCGATGCGTCCTTAATATGCGCAAAAGCAACGCTTCTAAACCAATCCTTGGGGAGGGCATAAATCTGATCTTAGTTTGCGCATCGACAAGCATCTCCATAATATTCATGCACTGCTCACGATGATAGAATTGTGCAGATTCCCTATAGCGCTGCAAATCTTTTTCAGATCCTAATTGACTTCCCACCTTCAAAAGCAATAGCGTTCTAAAATGCTCGATCAATCCATCAATAAAATGGATAAAGTCTTTTCCTTCAGAAAATATTTTGTGAGCGACTTCAAAGGCTACTCCAAAATCTCCATCCTTCCCTGCTTTATCGATGGCAAAGTAAATATCTGTTGGAAGAACACCCAAAACGTTTGCCACGGCTTCTGTTGTGATCGCTCCTTCATGAAATGAGATCACTTGGTCGAAAAGCGACTCTGCATCGCGTAAGCCCCCTTCAGCACGGGCCGCAACCATTTTTAATGCTTCAAGATCAACTTTAAGCTTTTGATCATCTGAAATACGTTGTAGTTTTGAAACGATCATTTCGGCTGGAATTCTGTTCAAATTGAACCGTTGGCAGCGGCTTAAAATCGTAGGAAGAACTTTATGGGCTTCAGTTGTAGCGAAGAAAAACTTCACTTTAGGCGGTGGCTCTTCCAAGGTTTTTAGCAAGGCATTAAAGGCCTCCTTGGTCAACATGTGAACTTCGTCGATAATATAAATCTTAAATTTTCCCGACGCAGTTGTGTAGCCAACAGTCTCATTGATTTGTCGAATATCTTCGATACCGCGATTGGAAGCTCCATCGATTTCCAGAACGTCCAAGGAATTACCCGAGGTGATCTCTTTGCAGGAGCCGCAAGCATTACAGGGCTCACCATCGGCAGTAGGGTTCAAGCAGTTTAACGCCTTGGCAAAAATACGGGCCAATGTTGTTTTCCCGGTTCCTCGGGAACCACAGAACAGATAGGCATGTGCTAACCGCGCTTGCTTAATCGCATTCTTTAGGGTTGTAACCACAGCCTCTTGCCCCAACACATCCTTGAATGTTTGCGGACGATATTTCCGTGCTAAAACTTGATATTCCGACATCCCCTTACCCAGATAATTTTAGATGATATTTTAGCTTCTTATGGCTTTTACGCCAATGCTTTCCAGGCGTGATCGATCATCATTTCTAAAGTGGAGTATTTGGGCTTCCACCCCAATTTTTTATGGGCTTTAGTCGTATCAGCAACTAAGACCGGTGGATCACCGGGACGTCGATGCCCTTCTTTGACCTTCAGCTTTTGGCCTGTCACCTTTTCAGTGGCGTCTATGACTTCTCGGATAGTAAATCCATTTCCGTTTCCAAGGTTGTAAATCTCTGACTCGCCGCCTTTTAGTAGATTTTCCATCGCAAGAATATGGGCGTTGCCTAGATCATAAACATGGATATAGTCGCGGACACAAGTCCCATCTTTAGTAGGATAGTCGGTGCCGAAAATAGTAAGAGTTCCATTGTCTTTGAGAGATTTTAAAGCCAAAGGAATAAGGTTGTTTTCTTTCTTTTTGTAATTTTTTATTTGAGCGTTCGGATCTCCCCCCGCGGCATTGAAATAACGAAGGCTGCAATATTTGAAGCCATAAGCTTTTTCATAACTTTTCAAAATCTTTTCCACGATCCTTTTGGTTTCTCCATAAGGATTGATAGGATGGCAAGGATGTTCTTCTGTAATTTTATCTGTTAGTGGATTGCCATAGACTGCTGCACTGGAGGAAAAAATAAAATTTTTTACCCCATTTTTGCGCATAACTTCGAGCAAATTGATTGAATTGACAACATTATTTTTGAAATAAAGTGCTGGATCAGAAACCGACTCTCCGACATCAGTGTACGCAGCAAAGTGCATGACAGCATCAAATTGATACTTTTTGAACAATTCATTTAAAGCTTTTTCGTCCTCTAGATCCCCCTTTACGAAGGTTCCATGCAATACAGCATTTGCATTTCCCTTGCTAAGATTATCATAGACGACAGTCTCATACCCAGCATTGTAAAGCATTTCATTGACATTTGAGCCAATAAACCCCGCCCCACCTGTCACTAATATTGTTTTTTTATTCATGGCCCTACTTTACTTCATGAGGCATTAATGTTGTAGTTTAACAACAAAAAGTCTTTTTGATGAAAGTTTAATTTAAAAAGTTTATTAACAAGCACAGATAAATGGTATGAAATTTTTACCCTTCATCCTTCATAATTCATCCTTTCCTTATACTTGCCTTAATTGGGCTATTCCGTAAGAATGAAGAAAGACAAAATTTAAGTTTAGACATGCGTGATAAATCGAGCGAAATTGATAACTACAGCGAACTAAAATTTTCCAGGGAACAGGGATATTTTGATCGCAGTCTTGTTGTCCGCGGCATCATCGCCACCCTATTTACACTCTCCCTTTTTGTCATTCTCCATTTCAGAGAATCTCGCGTCGAGGTATTGGAACTCGGAAGCGTTGCACCTGGATATATTGTTTCACAAGTTGACTTCGACTTTTATGATGATGAAGCCACAATCATTCTTAAACAAGAAGCTGTTCGAGATATCGGAAAAATTTACCAAATCTCGGATAATCAAATAAGACAAAGAAGGATCGAATTCGAAAATTTTCTCATCTACAATCAGGAATGGAGAAAATTCTCTAGCAATAGTACCTTCGAAGAGATGTTTGCTGGAGTCGATCAAGTTGAAAAAGCATTGTTACAACTTCGAATGACAGATCCTAGAACTCTACAAAAAATGAAAGAGGTGGGAATGACCACCTCCAACTATCAGATCTTTACCCCTACAGACATCCAGAATGAAGCAAACCTCCCACAAGATGTCTGGAATTTTGTCCGGCAACATGCTTTTTCAACGGAGCAGCAAGGCAGTCCAACCACAGAACTTATTATTGGCTACCTGCAACAAAGACCTTGGAAAATTGAAGAAGATATTCCTGATCAGCGTTCATTGCGCAAAAAAATTCAAAGCAACATTCCCGATAAATATACTCACATGAGTGCAGGTAGCCGTATCATTGATCAAGGTGAGAAAGTCACCCCCCGTCATGTTGCGATGATGCAATCGATGAAAACTGCGATGAGCGAAAAAAGAAATCTTTGGTCTCCCTTGACAATTCTTGGAAGCCTGCTTTTAAGCCTATTGCTTGCAATTGTTTGTGCAGCTTATTTTAGGATTAATCACCCTCAAATTATAGAATCCAATCGAAAACTTTTCCTCATCATTTCGGTTTTCATTTTAACTCTAATCCTTGCAAAGCTGGCAGAATTGTTTCTATTAAATTCTAATAGGAACTTAATGGAAGTGGTTCGTTACCCATTATTTGTCCCTTTTGCTGCGATCCTACTTTGTAGTTTAATTAATCCAGCGATCGCGATGTTCACTGCAGGATTTTTGACCTTCCTATTTACTTTGGCTTTAGCTTTCGAATCGCAAGGGTTCATGATTATTAACCTTGCAGCCTCCATTGTAGCAATTCTAAGCACGCGATCTCTTCGAAGACGTAAAGAAATTTTCATGGTCTGCCTGAACGCATGGCTTGCGTGCGTTGCTGTTATTGCTGCAATGCATATGTATAACAACACGTTTTGGCAAATGAGTCTCGTCACAGATATTATTAGTTCAGGCGTGTTTATGCTATTGACAGCCATCTTAGTCGTCGGGTTGCTCCCATTGCTCGAATCGTTCTTCGGAGTCATGACCGATGTCACTTTAATGGAATACATGGACCCTAACAACGATCTTCTGCGAAGACTGACGATTGAGGCTCCGGGAACATACCAGCACTCTGTGATTGTAGGAAATTTAGCTGAAGCTGCAGCCTTAAAAATCGGAGCAAACGGACTTTTCTGCCGTGTGTCGACCCTCTACCATGATGTCGGCAAAATGGCGACTCCACAATATTTTACAGAGAACCAGCAGGGAGGGATGAATATCCACCAATTGTTTACTCCCGAAGAATCTGCACAAGTCATCATTGCCCATGTGAGTGAAGGTGTAGCAATGGCACGCAGAGCTGGTTTACCGGAACAATTTATCGATATTATCAAAGAGCACCACGGCACGACACTTGTTTACTATTTCTATAGAAAACAACTTGAGAAAGTAGGTGGAGACAAAAATCTTGTCGATGAAAAGGAATTTCGCTACTCAGGTCCAAAACCTCGTAGCAAAGAATCTGCCATTATCATGATCGCAGATACTCTTGAAGCGGCCTCAAGGTCACTGGATAAAGTGACCGAAGAGAATCTTTTAGAATTGGCAAACAGGCTTATCCGTGAAAAAATTGATGATGGACAATTTGAAGAATGTTTGTTGACTTTTGAAGAGTTGGAAACTGTCAAAATGACCCTAATCCGTACACTTGTTGCTTATTGGCATTCCAGAGTCAAGTATCCCAAAAAAGAAAATATGAAAGGGCAACCGACGAAAGAAGAAATGCAGATGCTGAATTCTGAGGCGTAATGGTACACGATCCGACGTATAAGCTTGCACTTGTAACAGGAGCTACGTCAGGAATAGGGGAAGCATTCGCAAGATTGTTAGCTTCTAAAAACGTTCCGTTGATTATTTCTGGAAGAAATCAAAAAAAATTGGATGAACTTGCTAAAGAACTGAATGCACACACAATTCAGGCAGATCTTCTTACAAAAGAAGGACGTGAAAAAATTGTAAAAATGATTCGAGAAAAGCGCCCTGATCTTTTAGTCAATAATGCGGGTTTTAGTTTTTATGGTGAAGTTGCTGACCAACCCCTTCAAGATTCTTTAAATATACTGAAAGTAAATGCAGAAGTGCTTTTGGAATTTAGTGCTGAAGCGGTTAAAGTATTGAAACAGAATAATGAAAAGGGAACAATTTTGAATGTGGCGTCTGCTGCAGCCTGGCCCCCTTTTCCCTTGAGCGCTGTTTATGGCGCGTCTAAATCATTTGTTTATCAGCTGTCAAGATCAATGGATTACGAAACAAAACCTTATGGAATAAGGGTTTTTGCTGCATGTCCAGGTGTAGTTTCAACCCATTTTTCTGCGCGCGCACTCCACAAACCTGAAGCTGGAAGAATGCGAAAAAATAAGGGCCAATTGCAATTAATGAGCCCAGAATATGCAGCTAATCAAATGTGGATACAACTTCAAAAACAGCAGCAAACCCGCATCTTTAATTGGGTTTACCGTTTGGCAACTTTTCTTGGTAACCATGTTGTTCCCGAATGGATTCTGGCAAAAATAACCCAACAAGAACTTGCCAAACTCCTCCATAAAAAAGAGATATAAAGGTAAATTTCTTTTGTCTGAGTTTCTTACCTTTAAAAAAGCTTTTCCCCCTAAATATTTAAAGCCCCGTGCTTGTTAATCATCATAATCAGCAAATTCTAAAAATTATGGTTGCATGGCAAATAGTTTTCATTCTATTTAAAACAGAAAACCTAACACACAAAGTCATATGTAAAAAATACTCACTATTTTTGCTTTAATCACTGCTAGTCTTCATGGTCACTATGAACCTTATGAAGGTTTCCTAGATGACAGTTCTAACTACTTAGAAAATAATTATTTAAACGACGGTTGTTGTGCAGATTTTGGCTCACTATTCAGCCTTTCTAACTCAACTTTTGAAGTGGGTTATGCATTCGGCAGATATATCAGCCTCAATGAAAATTATTTGGAATTGGGATTGTTTACTCCTTTGCTTCAATCTGATAGCTCTCAATTTTTTATCGATGCCAAAGGATATAGATTTGATAATGGCAAGTGGGGGTCAAGTGCCGGGATTGGTTTTCGACAGGTGCGACAGGTGCTACGGGGGGTGGTGTAACAGGGATCACCGGTCCAACGGGTCCCACAGGTGCAACAGGTCAATCGGAGTTACCTGTACCTTTTATTGATACAACGATCCTCCCAGTGGGTTTAACAGGTACCGCTGGAGCAATAGATGATTTCCTAAGACCATTTATCAATGCAACAAATAACGGCTGCGTAACTTTACTTCCTACAAATGATGCCCAACTAATTTCCACCCCAACTGACTTTGGATTCGATATTGATCACCCAACACCCACAACTTTTACAATTGATACTACAGGTATTTATTTCGTCGGATATGGATTTAGTATTGGAACTATAATTTCTCAGGCATTTACTTCTACAATTTCGATAAATGGAACAGCAATCGCAGGCTCTCCACTCATTTCAGATTTTACAAACCTTAATTTTCATTCAGTTCATGCATCCACAGTTTTGAGCTTAAATGCAGGGGATGTTGTTGAATTTTCAGTAACATTTCCTGGAACTGCAGCTTCGCAAACTACCCTTTGCTGGCCAACAATTTATATGTACGAAATTGCTGAGACAAGGTTAATGAAAACTATGAATCGTAACTGAAACAAATTAGTAAGGAACTCATGAAATCTATCACATATTTAGCGCTAAGTTTAATCACAGTAGGTATGTTTGCAATATCTTTTACTGGTGACGCTGCTATTGAAAGGCAACAAATCTCAAGGCCGTGCGATCCTCCTATACGTGGACCTCAAGGTCCAGAAGGACCTACAGGCCCTATTGGAGCAACAGGAATAGGTCTTATAGGTTCCACAGGCCCATCCGGTGCTCCAGGTGAAACAGGAACCGAAGGTTCAATCGGTCCTACAGATCCTACAGGCGTTACTGGACTTACCGGTCCAACAGGCCCAACTGGCCCAACAGGTCCAACCGGATTAACTGGCGCTACAGGTCAAACGGGCAGTGATATCACAGTGCCTTATACTAATAGCGCAAATCCACCCTGCGTTCCATACGAAGACAATATAGTCCTTGTTGAAACACTTCCTGGAGGTCCTATTAATGGAGTTATCCATGTTAACCCTACCGATTTTGTCATTACAAAAACTGGAGTCTATTTAATAACATTCAATTTTACACTCACTACGGCACCTCTTACAGGATATAATGTTGACATTTTGGTAAATGGTGATTCCATTGAACCTACTCCTTTCTTAGCGGAGGGTAGCAGTTCTGCACCCCTAAGTGTTGCGGGTGGAACGCTTCAGCCACTGCTAACAGGAAACATCGTCCAATTACAGGTCAGCTTTACTCTTGAGACAGAAGGATTGACTAATTGTAATGCCAATATCAGCATTAATTATGTTTCAGATATTCCAGCTAATTAAACAGTAAAGGACTGACTAAGAATTCGTGCCCGAGCACGGGCACGAAAGAAAACTATTTTGTGGAGATAAGAGCTTTCAGGGCTTCTTGCTTCATGCGGAGATGAATGCTATAGAGTCCGTTTGCACGGTTAGGGGTGAGAGCAGCGCTGATCCCTAGCTCTTCCAAATAGTTTGGAGGACATTTTAATATTGCCTCAGGTGTTTCACCGCTGTAAACTTTAACGAGCAAGGCCGCCAAGCCTGACGAAATCAATGCATCTGACTCTGTTGCAAATTGCATCACTCCATTCGCATACTCAGATCGCATATACATCGTACTCTGACAACCCTTTACCAAATTTTCCGGAACCTTATACTTTGGGTCCAATTTCGGCTGCTCGCGTCCTAAATCGATAATCCTGGTATATTTATCCTCTTCAGACTTGCAGTTGGAAAATAACTGCTTAATTTCATCCTGCTTTTTTAAACAACTTGTATACATTTTAACTCAAAATTTTGGATTGTATACAATAGTATATTGCAAAACTCATTGAAGAACAAGATAGTACACCCGAGGTACGCAGAAAATTAATCCCGATCAACATCTAATGACTCAAAAGTGGGGATTTGGTAAAAACTAACATTACAGTGAAATCAAATCCTTTGAGGATGCAATGGTTGAGTACTTTGCCCTATTTGCCTGGAATCTAATTACTATTGTTGTTTGGATGTCGGGGCTTTGGGTCATCTACCTAACAACCCGCAATGCAGGTATCGTTGACATCGGATGGGCCTTAGGATTTGCACTTGTCATGATGGTCTCAAGTATTGTGGGTCATGGTCATTGGATCCCAATCACAGTCCTAAGCCTTCTTGTCTATGCCTGGGCATTTAGACTGGGTTTTCATCTTTTAATTCGCTATCTCACAACTGTAGAGGACCCACGCTATACTAAAATAAAAGAAAATTGGGGGGAGGACTCTCGGGGATTCAAAATGCTTGGTATGTTCCTTTTCCAAGGCCTTCTCATTGTTCTTCTCTCGATCCCGATTTATATTGTCTGTGCTGCGGATCCTCAACCCTGGCATCGCGTACAAACATTAGCCATTCTCGTATGGATCGCCGGATTTGCTGGGGAAACCGCAGCAGACAGACAATTAGATGAATTTAAACGCAACCCCCTTCATGAAGGAAAAGTCTGCGATATTGGGCTTTGGCGTTATTCTCGTCATCCCAACTACTTCTTTGAATGGGTTATTTGGATCTCTTTTGCTCTCTTCGCATCTCCATTCCCAGGCGGGTTTTTTGCCTGGATCTCACCTATTGCTGTCTATTATCTCCTTAATTATGTCTCAGGAATCCCCCTTGCTGAAGCACAAGCTCTTAGAACTAAGGGGTATGCTTATAAAGAATACCAACAAAAAACAAGTCCCTTTCTCCCTTGGCTCACCAAGTAATAAGTCAACTAATATCATTAATTAAATTTTTTATTAAAAATTCATTTTTAATATTATATTATTAATACTAATAATATAATAAATTTGTGTAATTACAATTAATTTAATAGGGGATCTATGAACCCATTACAGGCCTTGTAGAATAAGTCTCCCTTCGGTCGACTTACCCTAAAATTTTAGGGAAGCATGAAAAATTTTACTGTATATAAAGAAAAAAATTGTAAGCTCGTGAGCTTCTTATACAACAGGAGCTTACAATGTCCCGATACAAAGTACGGAACTGGTCTCAATATAACGAATCTTTAAAAAAACGTGGTAGTCTTTCTCTTTGGATTAGCGAAGATGCCATTGAGAAATGGCGTTCATCAAAAGATCCACACTTCATTGGAGCCCCTCAACAATATTCTGACGATGCTATTCTATGTATGATGGCGCTAAAGGTAGTTAATTACCTGAATCAAGTTCTCTTTATCGAATTAGGAAAATTTTCTGATGGAAGAAGTGAAGTCTTCCCACCTCTCAAATTCTTTGAAGACGCTGGTGTGGATTTCAATATGATCATAACCAATGGTGAGGATCCAGAATATGATGGTTATGGTGTGCATCCTAGTGATCTCCCTCCTATACCCTCTAGTTCTATCGCAAATATTCTTACATCTAAGGAGAAATGGGATGAACTTGAAGAATTTCTAGGCTTGCCCGGGGTTGATTTAAACAAGCAACAATTGCCATTCAATCCGGTAGGTATGTCCCCTGAAGAAATTGTCCAGACTTTGCGCAATCGTACTTATGTTACTTAAACCAGGACAGAAAGGATGAGCGGACAGGAGGACAGGCAAAAAAGCCTGATGCTGATCCGGGAGATTCTTACTGCTATGTTACAGCTGGTTTATTATGCTTTAACGTCGAGAGCTTCTCCCGGGGCAGCATCAGGCTTTTTTGTCCGTCCCTCCTGTCCTATTAGTCTTGTTCGTCTGTTCTTTAAAGAGAAATAGGGCACCGATTGGTTTATAATTATTTAATAATTATAAAAATAGTTGTATAAATGCTTTACTAATAAATATTCTCCTGGGTACAATAAAAAAAGGTGATGAAAAAACCATCGTTTTAAGATTTTTTATTGACATCTTTTCGACTCCTCCCAATGCATAGTTAAATTGTCAGAACTAAGAGTTCACAGTGCTATTTGAAGCCTGAATGAATCATTATTTACCCTATGTGCATAATTTTCCTTGACTTTTGCTAAAGATGTGATACCTTATTATCACCAGATAACAACTTGAGGCGATCTAGAATAATCAAACATGACTAAAGAAGATACGTTAAAACTTGAAGGCGTAGTCGAAGAACTGCTGCCAAATATGACTTTTAGAGTCAAATTAGAAAATGGACTCCAAGTCATGGCACACCTTTGTGGAAAAATGCGCATGAAAAACATCCGCGTTTTAGTTGGAGACAACGTTACCGTTGAAATGTCTCCTTACGACCTATCTAAAGCCCGCATCACTTACCGTCAAAAGTAACTGAAGCGCCAACGGTTGAAAATCGAGGTTGAAATAATTGTGAAGATTGCTTACACTCACGAAGCTTTGAGTATTAGCAATCAATTTTTTGCGTTTTACTTGCCCAGATAGCTCAGGGGTAGAGCACTTGCATGGTAAGCAAGCGGTCGAAGGTTCAAGTCCTTTTCTGGGCAGAGAATTAACAATTTGTAACAAGCACATGGAGCCTAACGGAGGACCAAATGGCGAAAGAAACATTTCAGCGGAAGAAACCACACGTTAACGTCGGTACCATCGGCCACGTTGACCACGGTAAAACAACACTTACCGCAGCAATCACTAAAGTATTAGCACAGGCCGGCGGCGCAAAATTCAGAGATTATGCATCGATCGACAATACACCTGAGGAAAAAGCTCGCGGTATTACCATTAACTCTACTCACGTAGAATATGAAACTGAAGCTAGACACTACGCACACGTAGACTGCCCAGGCCACGCCGACTACGTTAAAAACATGATCACAGGTGCTGCCCAAATGGACGGCGCGATCCTCGTAGTAGCAGCAACAGACGGTGCAATGCCTCAAACTCGTGAACACATCTTGCTTGCTCGCCAAATGCAAGTTCCAGCAATCGTTGTGTTCTTAAACAAAGTCGATATGCTTGGCGAAAGCGACCAAGAACTCCTCGACCTCGTTGAGATGGAACTCCATGAGCTCCTCGAGAATAAAGGTTATAAAGATGCACCTATCATCCGCGGATCCGCTTTAAAAGCTCTCGACGGAGATCCAAAGTACGTAGAAAGCATCCAAAAGTTGATGAAGACTGTGGACGAAAAGATCCCAACTCCAGCACGTGAAGTTGACAAACCCTTCCTAATGCCTATTGAAGACGTATTCTCCATCTCAGGCCGTGGAACAGTTGCTACAGGCCGTGTGGAAAGAGGTATCGTAAAATTGAACGATAAACTCCAACTCGTCGGACTTGGCGATACACGTGATACAGTTGTAACTGGTATCGAAATGTTCAACAAGGTGATGGATGAAGCTCGTGCCGGTGAAAACGTCGGTATCCTTCTCCGTGGTTTGGAAAAAACAGATATCGAACGCGGAATGGTGCTCGCTGCTCCTGGTACTTGCACACCACACACTGAGTTCAAAGGACCCGTCTACGTATTGACAAAAGAAGAAGGTGGACGTCATAAGCCATTCTTTAGCGGATACCGCCCACAGCTTTACTTCCGTACGACTGACGTTACAGGTACGATTGAATTGCCAGCTGGTGTTGAAATGGTTATGCCTGGCGACAACGTTGAGATCAGCGTAAAACTGATCGCTCCAGTTGCGATGGAAAAAGGTATGCGCTTCGCAATTCGCGAAGGTGGCCGTACCATCGGTGCCGGAACTGTTTCTGAAATTATCAAGTAAGGAACTCTAGAAAGTCAGAGATAGCCTATAAAGCTAGACTCTGACTTTCTTATGTGAAATAGGGGAGAACAAAGGGGAGAGCAGCGGCTCAAATCCTTCGGTTCAGCTCAAATTAGATCGCATAATCAGGGTGTGTAGCTCAGCTGGTAGAGCAGCGGTCTCCAAAGCCGCCGGTCGGGGGTTCGAATCCCTCCGCACTCGATGAAGCACGAGGTGGGACGTGGTAGTGGAAGTTAAAAGAATGGAAGCTAAAGATACGAAGCAGCAAACTCCAAGTGTAGCAGAGACAAAAGTCAAACGCAAAAGCTGGTTTGATTATGCCGAAGATATTAAGACGGAATTCAAACAGATCAATTGGACAAGCAAAGAAGAGCTAAAAACCTACACCCAAATTACTGTAGGGGCGACTTTTCTCTTTGGTATGATGATCTACTTTGCTGACCTCGTGATACAGTCCACCTTAGGATTGTTGACTTATATTGTAAGGTTGATCGCTGGATAGTAGAAAAAATTAACCGGGCACGGGCACGGGCACGCGCGCGGGCAAGAAATGAAAGCCCCCAATACGGAATTAAAGATGTATAAGTGGTACGTCGCACAAGTGTTTTCCTCGCAAGAAAAGCGGGTTAAGAAAGCAATAGAAGAACATCGCGAAGCGAAAGGGATGACCGACTTTATTTCAGAAGTTCTACTCCCAACCGAAAACGTCTCCGAAGTGAAAAAAGGGCAACAACACGTTGTCGAAAAAAGATTATGGCCTGGATATCTCCTGATTAAAATGCAGCTCAATGACGAATCGTGGATGTATATTAAGAACACGAACGGCGTTATCGATTTCCTGGGAGGAGATACACCCACAGCCCTCAGTGATGCAGAAGTCGAGGAAATCTTAAGAGACCTCGCAGATAAGAAAGAGAAAGTTACGCTCAAACATAAATTTGAAGTCGGCGATCGAGTTAAAATCACCGATGGCGTTTTCGTAAACTTCAGTGGTACCGTGACCGATGTCTTCCATGACAAAGGACGCCTCAGCGTTATGCTGTCGATTTTCGGAAGAGATACGCGTGTCGATGACCTAGACTTTAATCAAGTTGAAGAAGTCTCGGACGAAGCCGAAACAACATAATGATATAATGGGATAAAAATGGCTAAAAAAGTTGTAAAGATTATTAAACTGCAAATTCCTGCAGGTAAAGCAAATCCAGCTCCTCCAATTGGACCTGCATTGGGTGCTGCCGGCGTCAATATCATGGCGTTCTGTAAGGAATTTAACGCGAAAACACAACAGATGGGCGGAGATATCCTCCCTGTCGTGATTACTGTTTACCAAGATAAGAGCTTTACTTTTATCTACAAAAAGCCCCCTGTTTCCCGTTTGCTTATCAAAGCAGCTGGAATCGAAAAAGGGTCGGCTGTGCCTAACAGAGACAAAGTTGCTAAGATGAAAAGAAGTCAAGCACGCAAAATCGCGGAAGAAAAAATGCCCGATTTGAATGCTAACGACATCGAAGCAGCTACAAACCTCGTGTGCGGAACTGCCCGCTCCATGGGGATTGATATAGAGAATGACTAAAACGAAAAGGATGATTGGCTGAAGGAAAGGATGAAGGATGAAGGATGAAGGATGAATTAGGAGAGTTAATCTCCTGCAAATCCTAAAACCTTCCTAATTCATCCTTCATCCTTCATCCTTCATCCTTATAAAATAAGGATACTAAATGGGTCGTCCTAGCAAACGCGTTCGGGAGATGGCTAAGAATGTGGATGCCACAAAGACATACACAATCAAAGAAGCTGTCGATATCCTCAAGAATGCCCCAGCGGTCAAATTTGACCAGTCTGTGGAAGTTTCTTTGAAGGTCGGCGTTGACCCTCGTAGATCCGACCAGCTAGTCCGGGGAACAGTGTCATTACCGAATGGCACAGGAAAGAAAATGTCCATCCTCGTACTCGCCAAAGGTGACAAAATTAAAGAAGCCTTGGCCGCTGGTGCTGATTACGCAGGTCACGAAGAACTAATTGAAAAAATTAACGGAGGGTGGACCGGCTTTGATGCCGTGATCGCTACTCCAGATCTTATGCGCGATGTCGGTAAATTGGGTAAGGTTCTTGGACCTCGCGGCCTAATGCCAACCCCAAAAGCTGGAACAGTGACCGCAGATGTAGGCAAGGCTGTTCAAGAACTTAAATCGGGTAAAATCGAGTTTAAGCTTGATAAACATGCTGTTATCAATAGCGCGGTAGGAAAGCTCTCATTTGCAGAAGATAAGCTTGTTGAAAACATTAGAGCGTTTTTAATAGCCATCCTGAGAGCTAAACCAGCGAGTGCCAAAGGTAACTATATGAAAGCACTCCACCTGTCTTCCACGATGGGTCCCGGTTTGAAGATTGACTTACGTGAAATTGAAGCGGGAGAATAGCAATGAGACAAGAAAAACAGATTCTCCTAGATGAAATCAAAGAACAGATGGACAAGTTTCCATCCTTTGTGATCATGCGCCACATTGGGCTAACAGCAAATACCGTAAGCGATTTTCGCCGTAGTGTATTCAAAATGGGCGGAAACGTCGAATTTGTACGCAAACGCGTTTTGGTGAAGGCTGCAGAAGCTGCCGGAGTCGATTTGAAGTTGGAAATGCTTCCAGGTCATATAGGTCTTGTATTTGCAAATAAAGATCCTGTAGAATTGACCAAGTATGTTTTCCAATTCAGCAAAGATAACGATCCTGCGGTGGAAGTTATCGGCGGAAGATTTGAAGGCAAGTTGTACAATGCATCACAAGTAGAGATGCTGTCCACTCTGCCAAGCAAAGACGAAATGCGAGCACAGTTCCTCGCAACACTGGAAGCGCCGATGGCGCAAACCTTGTCAGTCATGGATGCTGTATTGACCAGCGTTGTGTACTGTTTGGACAACAAATGCAAGCAGATGGAAGGCAAGGAATAGTTCCGCTGAACATCGCAGTCCCTTTAGTGCAAAGGTGTGCGTAAAGGGCATAAAAAGATTTTAAAAAAGCTATAAAGCAATTAGTGAGGTAATACCGTGAGCAAGAAACAAGAAGAACTCGTAGAGGCCCTCAGCCAATTGAGCGTCTTAGAGATGGCCGAGCTGAAGAAAGCTCTCGAAGATAAGTGGGGCGTTAAAGCTGCTGCTGCTGCAGTCGCTGTTGCAGCTCCTGCTGCAGGTGGAGCAGCTCCAGCTGCCGCTGCTGCTGAGTCTACAGAATTCAAAGTAACTTTGGAAGATGCGCCAGCTGATAAGAAAATCGGCATCATTAAAGTTGTACGCGAAATCACAGGCTTAGGCTTGGCTGACGCGAAGAACTTGGTTGAAGGCACACCAAAAGTTCTAAAAGAAACATCACCAAAAGCAGAAGCTGAAGATATTAAGAAAAAGATCGAAGCTGCTGGCGGAAAAGTTTCATTGAAAGGTCTGTAAGATCCCACTGGGTTCTGACAGAACAGGGTGCACAAGCTCATCTAGATGAGCTTGTGCATATTTGCATTTTTAAATTTTGAAAATTCTGAAGTCAGAAGAAAGGCAAAGTTTAAAAATTAGGTAAGTGCAGGATTTAGAAATAACTTCTGAATTCTGAATTCTGTCTTCTGACTTCCCTTTGGAAGAAGAATACAGAAGAACAAGAAAAAGAACTCCGTCGGTTTCTAAGCAGTCTTGGGAATCGCCGCGGTTAATTTTCTTAAAGTTATCAAGCAGACATATCAGGGAGACCTTTAACATGTTGCAAAGGCCGCCGCAAAGAATTAGCATCAATGAACGGGAAGAGATCATTGATCTTCCTAATCTTATTGAAGTTCAAATCAAGTCGTACAATCAGTTCCTTCAGGCTAATGAATTGCCTGATGAACGTGCGAACATTGGATTGCAAGAAGTATTTAACGAAATATTCCCTATTAAATCGTACGACGAGAAGACCATTTTGGAATACCTCTCGTATAGCTTAGGGGTTCCAAAATATTCACCGGACGAATGTATCCGCCGCGGGATCACCTACAGCGTAACGCTTAAAGTGAAATTCCGTTTAACAGACGAGACCGGTATTAAGGAAGAAGAAGTCTACATGGGGACAATCCCTGTGATGACCGACAAAGGGACATTTATTATCAACGGAGCTGAGCGGGTCGTTGTATCCCAGTTGCACCGTTCACCTGGTATGTGCTTTGAACAAGAGCGCCATTCCAGAGGCAGTGTCACCTACTCCTTCCGTATCATTCCTTACCGTGGAAGCTGGCTAGAAGGGGCTTTTGACTCAAACGATCTGATCCATATCTACATCGACCGCAAAAAGCGTCGCCGCAAAATCTTAGCGACAACCTTCATCCGCGCATTAGGCTATTCATCGAACACCGATATTATCGAAGAGTTCTTTGAAACAAAGAAATACAAAATCAAGTCCGAGAAAGATTTTGACAAACTAGTCGGGCGTATCTTAGCTGACGATGTTGCTAATAGCGACGGTTCGGTCATCTTCGGTAAAGCTGGCGAAAAGCTGACAACAGCGATGTTGAAGCGTATTTCCGATGCAGGCATTGACTCTATCCGCATTGCGGAAGGAGCTGATGAAACCAGCCCAATCATTAAGATGTTGGCAAAAGACCCGACAGATTCTTATGAGTCTGCGTTGAAAGATTTCTATCGCAAACTGAGACCAGGTGAACCAGCTACGATTTCAAACGCACGTTCAGCTATGATGCGTCTCTTTTTCGACCCGAAACGTTATAACTTAGGTCGCGTAGGCCGCTACAAGTTGAACTCGAAACTTAGCGTCGAGGTGAACGATGAAACATTACAAACAGTCACATTGACCAAAGAAGATGTGATCGGTGCGTTGAAGTACTTGATCCGCCTGAAGCGTGGAGATGAAGATGTTTATATTGACGACATCGACCACTTGGGCAACAGACGTGTCCGTTCAGTAGGGGAATTGATTCAGAACCAATGCCGTATCGGCTTGGCTCGTATGGAGAAGATCATCCGCGAAAGAATGAACCTATTCGACTTCACATCCGATACGTTAACTCCAGGTAAGATTGTTTCAGCAAAAGGTTTGTCAGGAGTACTCAAAGACTTCTTCGGCCGTTCACAGCTGTCGCAATTTATGGACCAAGCGAACCCCGTTGCGGAGTTGACTCACAAACGTCGTCTGTCCTCACTTGGACCAGGCGGTTTGAACAGAGATCGCGCAGGCTTTGAGGTTCGTGACGTTCACACCAGCCACTATGGAAGAATTTGCCCGATCGAGACACCTGAGGGACCCAACATTGGTCTTATCACCTCATTGTCAACCTATGCGAAGATCAACGAATTTGGATTTATTGAAACTCCATACAGAATCGTTCGTGACGGCGTTGTGACTGATGAGATTGAGTACATGACAGCTGACCAGGAAGAGCGCTGCATTATTGCGCATGCTTCTGCTCCGCTTGATAAGTACAACATGTTTGCAGAGGCCACAGTTCTGACACGTACACGCGGCGAGGTAGGTATTGAGAAAGATGTTTCTGAAGCGACCCATATGGACGTTTCTCCGAAACAGCTAGTCTCTATCGTTACCGGATTAATCCCGTTCCTTGAGCATGACGACGCGAACCGTGCTTTGATGGGTTCGAACATGCAACGTCAAGGGGTGCCATTGCTCCGTCCACAGGCTCCGATTGTCGGAACTGGTTTGGAAGCAAGGGCTGCTAAAGACTCGGGCGCCTGCGTCACAGCTTTAGAAGAGGGTACTGTTGAGTATGTTGACGGCTATAAGATCGTCATCTCTCCTAAAGATAACCGTTTGGACAAGAAAACTTACTTATTGAAGAAGTTTATGCGTTCTAACGCAGGCACGAGCATTAACCAGCAGCCTCTTTGCCAAGTGGGCGATAAGGTGAAGCCGGGCGATGTGATTGCCGACGGACCAGCGATCGATAAAGGGGAAATTGCCCTTGGAAGAAACGTGCTTGTGGCCTTTATGCCATGGTACGGATATAACTTCGAGGACGCGATCATTATCTCTGAGAAGCTTCTCCGCGAAGACGCTTACACTTCGATCTACATTGAAGAGTTTGAGCTGACAGCGCGTGACACAAAGCTAGGTAAGGAAGAGATCACACGCGATATTCCAAACGTACCTGAAGATGCTCTTCTCAATTTAGGCGATGATGGTATAATACGTATTGGTGCTGAAGTAAAACCAGGCGATATCCTCGTTGGTAAGATCACACCTAAATCGGAAACAGAACTTGCTCCAGAAGAAAGATTGCTCCGTGCGATCTTCGGTGAGAAGGCTGCAGACGTTAAAGATGCCTCCCTAACAGCTCCTCCGGGAACTGAAGGTGTCGTCATGGACGTTAAAGTATTTAGCCGTAGAGACCGCTTATCGAAGAGCGACGATGAATTGGTTGAAGAAGCTTCCCGCTTGAAAGATATCCAGCGTGATTTCAAAAACCGTCAAAGCGAATTAGTTACAGAAAAACGTGAAAAAATGGGCGCCCTGCTCCTTAGCGAGAAAGCGCCTGGTACGATTGTGCATCGCCGCTCAGCCGATGTGATCATTGGTGAGGGGGAACTCTTCACACAAGATATCATCGAAGCGATCGACAAAGAAAAAGTCGAAGACTTGCTGATGCCGGAAGATGAGGTGTACCGCACACTCAAGCAGCTTATTCAAGAGCATGACATTGAGATGCAGAAAGTGGAAACACAGTACAAGACTGAAGTGGAATATCTCCGTAAAGGGGATACCGACCTGGATCCAGGTATTATCCGCCAGGTTAAAGTCTATGTTGCTACAAAACGTAAATTGCAGGTTGGCGATAAGATGGCTGGCCGTCACGGTAACAAAGGGGTTGTGTCCAAAATCGTTCCAGAGGCAGATATGCCTTACCTGGCCGATGGTCAAACTGTTGAGGTTATCCTCAACCCGTTGGGTGTACCATCCCGTTTGAACATGGGACAGCTGTTTGAAACACACTTAGGCTTTGCCGCTAAGAAAGAGGGAATCTGGGTAAAGAGCCCTGTATTCGAAGGTTTCCCAGAAGATAAGATCTGGGAAATGATGGACAAAGTCGGGTTGCCTCGCGACGGTAAGCAGTATTTGTATGATGGATGCACAGGCGAGAGATTCGATAACGCATCTGTTGTTGGTTACATCTACTTGCTGAAGTTGAGCCACTTGGTTGCCGACAAGATCCACGCCCGTTCAGTTGGACCTTACTCCTTGGTTACCCAACAGCCGTTGGGCGGTAAGGCGCAAATGGGGGGACAACGTTTCGGGGAGATGGAAGTGTGGGCCGCAGAAGCATATGGCGCGGCATACTTGCTCCAAGAACTTTTGACAGTGAAATCCGACGACGTCTCAGGACGTACTCGCATCTATGAATCGATCGTCAAAGGGGACAACCTCTTGAAATCGGGAACTCCCGAATCGTTCAACGTATTGATCAAGGAAATGCAAGGCCTTGGTTTAGATGTTAGAACTGAAGCTGTGTCAGAGTAAATATATTCGCGGACCTGGAATATCCGGGTTCGCTAAAGTTTTTATAAGGGGAGAACTCCATGTCAGAAAGACCGCATAGAGATAGTCATGGTGACAAGTTGATGGGTTTTAGAGACTCACAATTTTCCAAAATGGCTTCTTTACCAAAAGAAAGTCAGTTTGACAAGTTGACCATTAAAATCGCTTCCGATGATGTGATCCGCAATGAGTGGTCGCACGGTGAGATTAAAAAGCCTGAAACGATCAACTACCGTACATTCAAACCGGAAAAAGCCGGGCTTTTTTGCGAAAAGATTTTTGGTCCGACACGCGACTGGGAATGCGCCTGTGGAAAATATAAGAAGATCAAGCACAAGGGTATCGTTTGCGACCGCTGCGGAGTAGAGGTTACTCTATCTAAAGTGCGTCGAGAAAGAATGGCCCACATTGAATTGGCAGTGCCCATCGTGCACATTTGGTTCTTCAAGACGATGCCATCACGTATTGGTAACGTTCTTGGAATGACCTCAGCGGATTTGGAAAGGGTTATTTATTACGAAGAGTATGTTGTCATTGATCCAGGCCAAACTGATTTAGAAAGAAAGCAACTGCTCGACGATAATGAATATCGTGAAGCGCAAGAGAAATATGGCCGCGATGCATTCGTGGCTAAAATGGGTGGAGAAGCTATCCGAGAGCTTTTGAGCGCTGAAGACCTTCAATCACAGCTCGTCGACTTGAAAGAGAAATTGCGTAAAACGAAGTCTCTTCAAGCTCGTATGAAGCTTGCTAAACGTTTGAAAATTGTTGAGAGCTTTGTTTCTTCAACTAACCGTCCCGACTGGATGGTGATGTCTGCTGTACCGGTCATTCCACCCGAATTGCGCCCATTGGTGCCGTTGGATGGAGGCCGTTTTGCGACTTCAGACTTGAACGACTTGTACCGCCGTGTAATCAACCGTAACAACCGTTTGAAAGCGATTTTGAAGCTGAAAACTCCAGAAGTGATCGTACGTAACGAAAAACGTATGCTTCAAGAAGCTGTCGATGCGTTGTTTGATAACGGCCGCCATGGGCATCCAGTGATGGGAGCAGGCAACCGCCCATTGAAATCTCTTTCAGAGATGTTGAAAGGTAAGCAAGGACGCTTCCGTCAAAACTTGCTCGGTAAACGTGTGGACTACTCTGGCCGTTCTGTGATTATCGTCGGTCCTGAGTTGAAGTTCAACCAGTGCGGATTGCCGAAGTTGATGGCGTTAGAGCTGTTTGAGCCTTTTATTGTAAAACGCCTAAAAGATTTGGGCTTTGTCTACACGATCCGTTCTGCGAAGAAGATGATCCAAAGACATGCTCCAGAGGTTTGGGACGTATTGGATGAGATCATTAAAGGTCACCCTGTTCTCCTTAACCGTGCGCCTACATTGCACCGTTTGGGTATTCAGGCGTTTGAACCTGTCTTGATCGAAGGTAAAGCGATCCGTGTCCACCCGCTCGTTTGCGCAGCGTTCAACGCCGACTTCGACGGTGACCAGATGGCTGTATACGTTCCGCTTTCATTGGAAGCTCAGCTTGAAGCTAAGTTGCTGATGATGGCGCCTGACAACATTTTCTTGCCGTCTTCTGGAAAACCAGTAGCTGTACCTACTCAAGATATGACCTTAGGACTTTATTATCTGATGTTGGATCCTCTTTATATCCCAGAAGATAATGAGCAGAAGACCCGTGTTTTCCGTGATGCGTCAGAAGTCTTGATGGCGATGAATGCAAGCGGAAGCTACAACTGGTATGAAGCTGATTCCAAATCAAAAGATAACCATGGAATTCGTAAGCATTACAACCGCGGAGTTCGTATCCATGAGAAGATCAAATTACGTACAGAGAATGGTATTATTGAAACTACTCCCGGGCGTGTGATCTTCAATACAATTGTTCCAAAAGAACTTGGATTCCAAAACTACATGCTCCCTAAAAAGCGCATGGGCGAATTGATCATGGAATGCTATAAGACGGTTGGGTTGGAAGCGACAGTTCGTTTCCTTGACAAGTTGAAGTCCTTAGGCTTCTCTGAAGCAACTAAAGCTGCCTTGTCGATGGGCGTATGCGACGTGACAATTCCGAGCAATAAACAAGAGATCTTATCTCAAGCGCATGACAGGGTTGCTGTCGTTAAGAAACAGTACGAAGATGGTATTATTACTGACGGTGAGCGTCACTCTAAGACCATCAGTATCTGGACAGAGGTTTCCGACGTTCTTTCAGAAGAACTGTTTGGATTGATCAGCGGTGTCAAAGACTCTAAGCTGAACCCTCTCTACTTGATGATGGACTCTGGTGCCCGTGGTAACAAATCTCAAATTAAGCAGTTAGGAGCCCAAAGGGGATTGATGGCGAAACCTTCTGGAGAGATCATTGAGTCTCCAATTACCTCCAACTTCCGCGAGGGGTTGACGGTGATGGAATACTTCATCTCCTCCCACGGTGCGCGTAAAGGTCTTGCCGATACAGCGTTGAAAACTGCGGACTCTGGTTACTTGACACGCCGTCTTGTGGACGTAGCTTCTGACGTGATTATCACTGAAGATGATTGCAGCACGCTGAATGGTATTGAAGTTTCAGCGATCAAGCAAGGTCAAGAGGAACTCCTTCCATTGAGAGACCGTATCTTTGGACGTACAGTTTGCGATGACATCTATCTGCCAGGCGACAGCACAAAATTGCTCGCAAAAGCTGGCGATACATTGACATTGAAGCAAGCTGAAGCGATCGATGACTCAGGTATTGAGAGCATTAAGATCCGTTCCGTATTGACATGCGAAACGCGTCGTGGCGTATGTGCGAAGTGCTATGGTGTCAACCTTGCGAATGGACGCAGCGTAAGTCAAGGGGAAGCTGTAGGAATTATCGCCGCTCAGTCGATCGGTGAACCTGGAACACAGTTGACCATGCGTACGTTCCACTTGGGTGGTATTGCGTCTGCGAGCGTAAGTCCTGAGATTGTAGCTGACGATGATGGTATCTTGATCTACAAAGACCTTCGTACTGTACAGAACGAAGAAGGTCAGTGGATTGTTCTGAATAAGAACGGTACATTGAACATTGTTCGTGACGAAGGACGTTCTTTGGATGAGTACAAGAAACTGTTGGCAACAAAGTCCATCGAGCCTTTACAGACCTTCAGCGTTGAGTTGGGCACACGTATCCTCGTGGCTGACGGCTCGAAAGTGAAGAAGGGCAAGAAAGTTGCGGAGTGGGAACAGCACAATATTCCTATCATTTGCGATCGCCCAGGTTATGTGAAGTACGAAGACTTAGTTGAAGGATTGTCAACTGAACGCGATGTGAACAAGCAAACCGGTCAGACCGAGATCATCGTTAAGCAGCATCGTGGTGAATTGCATCCGCAGATCTGCATCTACGCTGACTCTAAGTTCAAAGAACTGATTGGTACCTATCCATTGCCAGCTGGTGCGATCATATCGGTTGAAGAGGGCGAAATGGCGACAGCCGGTAGGTTGTTGGCACGTCTTCCACGCGGAGCTATGAAGACAAAGGACATCACCGGGGGCTTGCCTCGTGTTGCCGAGTTGTTTGAAGCTCGCAAACCGAAAGATTCCGCTGAAATTGCGAAGATCGACGGCGTTGTGGACTTCCGTGGTACACAGAAGAACAAACGTATCGTGGTTGTACGCGATGAGACATCAGGAATGGAAGAGGAACACCTCATTCCGCATACAAAACACTTGATCGTTCAGAAGGGCGACCATGTGACAAAAGGTCAGCAGTTGACCGACGGTGTTGTGATTCCGCATGAGATTCTTGAAATCTGCGGTGTTCGCGAGCTTCAGAAGTACTTGGTGAACCAGGTACAGGAAGTTTACCGTCTCCAGGGTGTGGATATTAACGACAAGCACATTGAGATTATTGTGCGTCAGATGTTGAAGAAGGTTCGCATCATGGATCCAGGTGATACTGCGATGTTGTATGGTGAGGAAGTGGACCGTAAGGAATTTGAAGCAGAGAATAATAAGACGATTAAGGATGGCGGACGTCCTGCTCAGGCAACACCAGTGTTGTTGGGTATAACGAAGGCGTCATTGAGCACTGAATCGTTTATCTCGGCTGCATCGTTCCAAGACACGACTCGTGTTCTGACAGAAGCTGCTTGCGCAGGCAAGACCGACTTCTTGATGGGCTTTAAAGAGAACGTGATCATGGGGCACATTATTCCTGCAGGTACCGGTTTTGATAAGCACAAACGTGTGAAGAAGATCGTGGACCGCGACTACGAAGAGGACATCCTGTTCGACTTCGAAGAAGCCAACGCAGTGTAGACGAGAGAGCGATTAGAGCGAGGCTTTAGTCTGTGCTTAAATGCCAGGCTTAGCCTGGCGCAAAAAAGGCAGCCTTCCCGAAAGGGAAGGCTGCCTTTTTTGTTTTTGGACAAAGCGGACAAAGCGGACAAAGCGGACAAAGCGGACAAAGCGGACAAAGCGGACAAAGCGGACAAAGCGGACAAAGCGGACAAAGCGGACA
>JBDHQB010000018.1:0-45447 GCA_039806825.1 Parachlamydiaceae bacterium
GGGGGAGCTACCGCCTTTGCCCTGACCGCATGCAAAGTTTTGAGCGAAAAAACTGAACATAACAGTTGTGGAGCGAAAAATTTTCGCTGTGGTCAGGGCAAAGGCGGTAGCTCCCCCCCCCCCGGTCGCCACCGCATTCCAGGGCCTGCGGCGCACCGTCTTCCTTCTCCCTACCCTTTTTGTTCTTCTCCGTGCACTCCGTGTGCTCCGTGGTTAATTCTAGAGTTGATTAATGAGCTTGTTGCGTTAGACTTATTTTATTTGGGATTTGCAGGGCTCACCTGCAACTTCGCGGACATATTTTGGGACAGCATAGCCTGGAAGAAGTTTTGAAAGCTCATCGATAAGTTGCCGACCTTTTTCTTCGGGTACTTCGAAATGGGTAGATCCTTTTACCCTATCTAATTGATGGAGATAGTAGGGAAAAATCCCTGCGTCGACTAACTGTTCATAAAGATGAAACAATGTTTGAACATTATCGTTGACGTCTTTCAAAAGAACATTTTGATTCAACAATGTCGCACCCACTTCTTTCAATGACTGCAACCTTTCAATCACCTCTGTATCAAGCTCGCGTGGATGGTTGGCATGGATTACAAACCAAATTTGGGCTCGAACCTTGCTGAGAACTGCCAAAAAGATCTCGTCAATTCTTTCAGGGATGCCTATCGGGAAACGGCTGTGGAAGCGTATTCGACGGATATGTGGCATATCATTCAATGCCATTAGTAAACTTTCCAAAGCATCATCTGAAAGGGAGAGGGGGTCTCCACCACTCAAAATAATTTCATGTAAGGTCGGATCTTTTGCAATCATTTCTAGGTCTTGCTCAAAAGACTTGTCTTGCGTTTCATAGGCAAAATTTTGTCGAAAGCAATATCTGCAATGCATTGCACACGCACTTGTAGGGAGCAAAAGAGCCCTGCCATGATATTTATGGAGTAACTTAGGAGCAGTACGGGATGCCTGATCACCAACAGGGTCCAAATAATATCCAGAATGATCAACTAATTCGTCAACGACAGGTAAAAATTGTTTTAAAATCGGATCATTTAACGTTCTTTTTTCAATTTTTTCTGCGAGTCTATAGGGAAGATTTAATGGAAAGTCGGGACGTATAAGAATTCTCTCCTTTTGAGCAGAGTTAAGCTCCAAGAATTCTGCCAATTTTTCCCAACGGGTAAAATTTGTGCGTAAAATTCGCTTCCAAGCAGAATTTTGTTGAATTATAGGTAACAAAGTAGCCTCAGTTATAGAAAGAAAGAATTATACATCAAAAACTATTAGAAGGAAAGGAGGAAGAGGAAGGATGAAGGATGAATTAGGAGGTGGGAAGTCAGAATACCGTTCTATCTTCAAGATTCTGTATTCTGAATTCATCCTTCATCCTTTATACTTCATCCTTCTTACGCTGCACTTGGTTTCAAATACAGTTGCTCAAGTTTTTTCTCGGCAAAGACCCGGTTCTTCTTAGCAAATTCTTTATAGGAATCGGGTAAATGTGGGTTCTTTAAGAGTTTGTCGATCGCATCCACACTTTCCTGGTATTGTCCCGCCCAGTAAGCTGCTATTGAAAATTCAAATAATAGTCCGTAATCATAAATCCAACTTTGAACAAAAAGCTGATCTTTTGATTCGGGTGTTGCCAAGGCAAGTTTCAAAACAGGATAAGCTTCAGCCTCCATGTCATGTGTGCGCATATAATTGCCCATGTAGTAAAGGGACTCCACGCGAGAAGGTCTGAAGTTATGTGCTTTTCGATAGGCTTCAATGACGAGAGCCGCAGGTTGTCCGCAGCGCCATTTGCAATGGGCCAAATTCAATAAAGAAATGTAAACCTCTTCATTCCACCCACCCATGGCAATTCTTCTCTCATAGGCTTCAATGGCTTTTTCATTTTCTCCACCATCCATATAGCTTTGTGCTAGGTAGTAGGCATATCTTTCATTATTCGGTTCTTTTTTCAGAGCTTCTTCAAGCACTAATGCATCTTTAATATACTTTTTAGGATCTTTTGAACGGGCACCATCAGTTCTTGGTATGTTTGCTACCCCTTCAAGTAATCCTCCTACCTTTGCTTGTGAGCTCCAAAGGTATTCATGCAAAACTCCAGTCCATTTCCAATCGAGGCTGGATTTCACTAAGCCGATACGGTTGTATTGTGTTCCGCCATACTTTGTAATCACGTGATAGAAATCGCGATTGAGAGGTGGCAATTTATAGTTTGGAACTGTT
The DNA here is from genome assembly GCA_039806825.1 of Parachlamydiaceae bacterium. Classification (GTDB taxonomy): domain Bacteria; phylum Chlamydiota; class Chlamydiia; order Chlamydiales; family Parachlamydiaceae; genus JBDHQB01. Next base: position 2,236 of record JBDHQB010000018.1, read on the forward strand.
TCCCAGACTTCATCTGCGTCAATGAAAAGAATGTACTCGCCTTTTCCTTTGGCCCATTGCAAAGCTTCGTTGCGGTTATGTTCAAAATTTTGGAAAGGGCTTTCGTGTAGCTCTCCAGGAATATCGACCAGATACATTTTTACGAGTTCTTTTGTTTTGTCGGTGGAACCTGTATCAACAATGACCCAATAGTTGATGAAGGGCTTTACGGATAGCAAGCATCTTCCGATGACATCTTGCTCATTTTTGACAATCATATTTAAACAGACTGTCTTCGGCCTAAGTGCTTCTTTGAGGGCAGCCTGAAGTTTTTCTTGATCCATAGTAGAACTGGAGCCAATGATCTTCAAATTTTGTTCAGTCGGTGCTTGATTTTCACTATAAAGTGAAGCATATCCTACAGTTAAAAGAAGGCATATAAATCTGATAAATATTTTATTCATAGGCTAAAGCGGGTATGGGTTTTGCATTACTGAAAACGGGTTGTAAATGTTCTGGGGTCTTTTTCTCTTTCACAAGTTCTCTGGAAACTTCAATGCCAAGTGCAGAGAGTTTTTCTGTGACGCATTCATAGCCCCGGTCAAGGAAATGCAATCCTGAAATAGTGCTTGTGTCATTTGCTACCAATGCTGCCATCACGTATGCAAAACCTGCACGGAGGTCAGGGATAGAAATATCCCTTCCGTGAAGAGGTGTGGGGCCCTTGACAATCACGCTGTGCGCAAAGCATTGCGATGCAAATCGACATTGCTTTCCTCCTAAGCACTGCCTAAACAGCGTTATGTCGGCCCCCATATCGTTAAGCGTCTCTGTGTATCCAAATCGGTTTTCATAAACAGTTTCATGGATGACAGAAGATCCGCAAGATTGGGTTAATAGAACCACAAAGGGTTGTTGCCAATCGGTCAAAAAGCCTGGGTGAACATCGGTTTCCAGATGGAAACCTCCTTGAAGGGGTCCATCATAGTAAAATTCTATACCGTTTGATTTAATGTCGAAGCCTCCACCCACCTCGCGCAACTTATTGAGGAAGGTGATCATATGAAGATGCTGTGCCCCTTCAACAAACAGGCGTCCTTTTGTCGTGATTGCAGCCATCCCCCAGGATGCTGCTTCGACGCGGTCGCTAATGACGGTATGTTCAACTTCGTAGAATCTGCGTGTTCCTTGGATCCGAATTGTTCTATCGACATCCAATGTGATGATAGCGCCAAGTTTTTGCAAGAATAGGATGAGCTCTACAATTTCTGGTTCGATCGCAGCGTTCTTAATGATAGTGATCCCTCTTGCTGTAACTCCAGCCAAGATTGTATTTTCTGTAGCGCCTACAGATGGATAAGGAAGGGTTATTTGTGTTCCTTTGAGTCCATCGTGTGCATGGGCAAAATAGGCTCCCTCTTTTTTCATTTCGCGATATTCGATTGAGGCACCGAGTTTCTGAAGAGCCTCGATATGGAAGTCTACGGGCCTTTTTCCAATTGCACAACCACCTACAGTGGGAACAATGATATCTTCGTCAGTGCGTCCAAGGAGCGCCCCGATCATCAAAATGGGAATTCTATTCGATCCGCAGAACCGTTGTGGGACGTAGGAAGTTTTAAGTTCCCGTGTGATGACCTCCATGATTCCGGCTTCGCGGTCCCATTCTACGTCCATACCTATTTCACGGCAGAGGGCGACGGTGATATCGAGCTCTCCGATATTCGGCACGTTGTAGAATTTGCATTTTTTGTCTGATAAGAGGGAGGCTACTAGCAGTTTAGTTATTGCGTTTTTGGCACCTGCAGCCTTGATGTGCCCTTTCAGGGGTGTTCCCCCTTTGATTTTCATCACTTCCATTTTGATATAAAACCCCTAACTATCGATCGATCGCTATAGAAAACTGTGTAAAATCAACTTTTATAAAAAAATATAAAATTTAAAAAATAATTAAATTTATACTTTTTTATAAAACCTTAATTGACTTTTTAATTTTAACCCTCATTTTTTTGATAATTTGTGAACAGTTGATCTTTAAGCAGATAATCACTATGTTCGTTATCTGTTCACACAGCTTCCAAAAAGCGAAAGTCCAAATTCAAAATGGGTTAAGTCGTTTTCATAACAAGAACTTTTTTTTAACTCAACAAAAAATTACTAATTTTTTCATCATTTCTTTTTTTTTGATTTTATGGTATTTTCTTTTTTTTTCAAATTTCTTGTTAAAAGTTGTCAATAATTTATTTTTTATAAATTATTTGTTGTTTATCCTAAATTCGCATTATTGTTAGGATAGTTTAATTTTGTTATTACATAGGGTTTTATGACTAATAAGACTTTTTTATGTCCATCCCATTTGCCTCCACCTCCTCCAGTGACTTTATTACCACATGCACCCCCGCCTGGTTGGTTGCCACCTCCTCCCCCTGTTGTCACAAAAACCACCACAGCAACAGGGCCAGTTCTTAAAGATATAAATAAAGTAGAAAAGAAACTCTACATCAGCAAACCAAAAATTATTGAATCCACAGAAGTTAGGCCGCGATCTACAATTATTGCAAAAATAGTGGAAGAAAAGAGGTCAGCTCGAAAGCAAAATCCCACCCCTCAAAATAGTCTTGCCTTGGTGTCAGCAATTTTAGAATTTGAGTTGGGTGTAAGGGAAGTTTTAGTCATTTTGGATGAACTGAAACAAAATGGCTGTACTGATCCCCTTATCCGTTATTATCGAGGAATTGCCTATCAACAGGTAAAGAATTTTACTCTTGCATCTGAAGAATTTGAAGCATCTGTTCGAAGTGATCCTAGTAACGTTGGGGCTTGGGAGCATCTGATTCAGATTTATACAAAAGAGGATGATTTTTCAGATGTGCTAGACAAGTTAAGCAATTCTAATGGCGATGATGAATGTTTTGTTGGCATTGCTTCAGCTTTTCTTTGTTTCTATGCGGAAAATTTTACAGCTGGTTTTCTTACAAAAATATTGGAAGAGATAAGAGATAAAGGGCATTCCTCTTACAAATTTATTGCGCGTTATTGTCTTGCATATTTGATCCATGAGCATGCTCCATTTTTTTCTCATAAAGACTATATCTCCCTAATGGAGGAGGCAGAAAAAGGGGAAAAACCCTATCAGGTTCATAAAGATTCACTTGTAAGTCGAATACTGCTCACTTTAATCGATGACTGTGAAAAGCTCCTACCCGAAGATGTTCTCACGGATGATCGAGCTGAAAAAGAACTCATTAGAGATTATATTTTATACCATGACAGCTATTTGGAGAGGCATCCTGAAAATATAGAAATTAGATCTTCAAAATGTGCAATTTTGATCAAGAGTAAGCGCTATAAGGAGTTATTGGAATGTGCAAAGGCTGGTGTACTGTTAAACATTAGAGATTCCCATGCTTGGTACAATCTTGCTTTAGCGCACTTCTATTTACATAAATATAATGAAGCTACTAAATGCGCTATTGAATGTTATAAATATGTGTCATTTCAAGAGTCTTCAGAAGATGAGGCTGAGTGTTTTTATTTATTTGGAAGAATATTTGAAGAGCTACGTATGTATCCGGAAGCTTTATGGTCTCATACTGAAGCAAACAAAAAAAAGATCACTTCAAGCTATTGTGTAGCCCAAGCAAGATCTTTATATAAATTAAATGATGGTAAAAAGAGTTTGGAACTAGGAATCAGCCTTCTCGAAAGTGAATTAGGTCATGATCCTTTCAATTTTGAAGTTTTGAGAGTCCTTTGCAAATTTTACATTCGGGGACATCATAAAGAATGTCTTGAAACTCTTCTAAAAATGGTTGAAAATTTTGAGAATACTAAAGAGGCGCAAGAGTTTCGACAAACTGTCCATTATTATTTATCGAGATATCAAAAAGCTCATAATTCGCCTAAACTTGCAATAGAGGGCTTTAAGTCTCTACTGGCTGAAAATCCCAGACATATAAGGTCCCTACGAAAACTTATCCAGCACTATGATGGTAACAATTACGAGTTAGGCAAAGCTACTGTAGAGGAGTTAGCAAGCCTTGCTCCAACATGTGTAAAATCAAGAATGGTCTGCTCCAACTTTTTTAATAATCATCACGAAGGAAATTTAGCAATACATCACATTGAAGCAGTTGAAAAGATTAATGATGTGCGATTCACACACCAAGTTCTATTTCAAAAATCTAGAGCGTTATTTTTTATGGGTCGTTATCAAGAATCAGTTGATTTAGCACAAGCAACTTTAAGAATAGAGAACATTTCCGATTCCATTCGTATGATAATGTATGAAACCTTAGGAGGCTGCTACTATTATCAAGACAAATATGATTTATCATTAATTTTTTTTAATAAGTTTTTAGATTTAAATAAGAATTCTGATGATCCAAGTGGTAATGATAAAATTCTTCATAATCGGAGTTTAATCTATCGAGCACAAAAAAAATGGGCCGAGGCCATTAGAGATCTTGAGACTATAAGAAAAAGAGATCCAAACAATCCGGAAGCTCTAAGAGGTTTGATCGAATGTTATTATCGGATAAATCCCCCTCCACCAGGAAAATTAGAAGGATTAATTAATGAGTATCACAAAAAATTCCCCTGGAAATGGAGTTATGTTGAATATGTTATAAAATCTCTCTGTGAAAAGAATTTTTATTCGAATGCCATCATGAAACTTGAGGAAATACTCAAGCAAAAGCCAGAAGATGTTAGTGATATACCCAAAGCTGAAGCTAAGCTTTCATTTCTTAAAAAGAAAGTTGAGTCGGCAGAAATGGCAGATAAAATTTCCAAAGAAGCTGAAGTAAAAGCCAAAGCTGCAGCGGATGAAAAAAGAAGGACCGATGTTAGAAACTGGCGTGAGAATTATTATAAAAAACCTGCAAAACCTAAAAAGAAAAAGAGTGTCAAATCAGTCGAAGCACCTAAAAGTTCTGCATTAATTTTGACTGTGCCACAAAAAAAGGGTATCTCAAGTCTTCTTTCTGTTCTAAACCAAATCAAAAATAACCAAGTTGATGTAGGAACATGGACAATTGAGCTTATGAAATTTTATGGTGGACAAGATATTGAATTCGATGAAAATACTGTGGATCTTTTGGAAAAATCTACCGAACTAGAATTTCTAAAAAAGAATATTGATACAGTTTATAAAGCTTTAGAGAAATTGACCATTTAAGGAGCCTTTATGTTATTTCGAACGGGAATAGGACAAGACAGCCACAGATTTCTTTCTCCCGATTCTTCGAAGCCTTGTGTGATTGCCGGGCTAATCTTTGATGCTTGTCCCGGTTTTAATGCCAATTCTGATGGGGATGTGGCTTTTCATGCTATCTGCAATGCGATTTCTTCTTTGACAGGCGTTTTAATTTTGGGTGATATCGCTGATGATCTATGCCTGAAAGATGGGATTACAGATAGTGAAATATATCTTACAGAGGCTATGAAGACTTTAGGTAAGCAAAATGTCACTCATGTCGCCCTAACAATTGAGGGGAAACGACCAAAATTCAAATCCAGAATTTTAGAAATGCGTCAAAATATCGCTAGGGTGATGGGTCTTGACATTTCTCAAGTTGGCATCACAGCAACATCAGGAGAAGGATTGACCGACTTTGGCTGCGGCGATGGCGTACAATGTTTTGCAATAGTTACCACCATGGAAAAAACAATAATCCAATGATCTCAACCCTAAAAATTAACCACGGAGTTCACAGAGGGCACGAAGAAGAAAAGTGGGTTAATTTAAGATTTTTGATTTCCCCCTATTTTTTTCTCTTTGTGTTCTCCGTGCGCTACGTGGTTAATTTTTAGTAGACGTCGCGGACGTAGCGTTTTTCTGCTTTGAGCTGCTTGATGTGCTGCTTGGCTTCTTCTGGGGTCTTTTTGCCTTGCTCTTCGATGATTTTGTGAAGAGCTGCCTCTACATCTTTTGCCATTCTGGTTGCATCTCCGCAGACATAGAAGTAAGCGCCATTTTCAAGCCATTGATAGAATTCTTGTGCCTGATCTAGCATTCTGTTTTGTACATAGATCTTATGTGTTTGGTCTCGCGAAAAAGCTGTGTCAACTTTGAGAGGAATTTGTTTTTGGAGTTCCTTCCATTCGTCTTCGTAAAAGAAATCGGTTGTGCTATTCCATTCTCCAAAAATCAACCAGTTTTTCCCTCTGTGTCCTTTCTTAGCACGTGCTTGTAAAAATCCTCGGTAGGGAGCAACGCCTGTTCCAGGGCCCACCATAATTATCGCTGCATCGGGATTTTCAGGAATAGTAAATCCGTGATGTTGTGGGTAGGGATAGATTTGAACAGAACACTGCCCAATAGGAACTAAATCACAAAGATAGTGTGTACAGACTCCATGGCGTACGAGTTCATTAGTTTCATATTTCAAATTTGAGACTGTGAGATGAACCTCGTCCCCTACAGCTTCCTGAGCAGAAGCAATCGAGTACAGGCGTGGAAGCAATGGCATCAAAAGTGAGACAATTTCTGTGGGAGTCCATTTGACTTCTGGGTTTTCTTTGAGGGCATCCCAAAGTTGGTGGTTATTCATGTAAAGTTTAATTCCCTCACGATTGCCTTCGGCTAGTAAATTTTCTAAAAAAGATTTTTTTTCAGGATGGATTTGTTTGTTGCTGAGCTCCGAAAGAAATTTTCTACTGAAGGCAGAGATATTGGCCTTGTATGTGAGAAAATCCTTAATCGTTATTTCTTGACCGTGCTGATCATTAACAATTTCATCTCCCTGAAATTTTAGGGCATCGAGAGTGCGAAGAACCAAAAATGGATCGTTAATGGGGTAAATTCCGATGCAATCGCCAACATTGTATGTGATTCCAGACTCTTTCAAATCAATAATCACATGTTGAGTGTCTTTTTTTGATCCAGGTTTAGAAAGAGGATATCTTTGTTTTATAGAGGTAATAAAAGGGTGTGTTTTTGAGTATAATTCGCTCATTGTAAAGGGTCCATCAATTTGTTTTACGTTTATTGTAACACACTAAGAATATATAAACATCCCAAACAAATGCTCTGATCGCTTTCTTGAACTATGTTTAGCTAGCAATCAGTTTATGCTTTAGTTTTCACTTAAGTAATTAGATATAAATTAAACTAACAATTTAAATTTAATTTTAAAAACTAGAAAATGTATAGAACTTTTACAAACAATACGGTATGGATAAATGGTAGCCAAGGAGAGTCTTATGGTCAAAACTGCTTTAAAATATGCAATCCCCTTTGCCAAAGAATTGTCTTCTCCAGTCCTAGACAACACCATTTTGGGTGGAAAAGGACAAGGACTTGTGGAGATGGCATCTTTAGGTTTGCCTGTTCCACCAGGATTTATAATTACCACCGAAGCATGTAATGATTATAGAAAGCATGACCGTCATCTTAGTAAAGAAATTGAGGATGACATTTTTGCCTGCTTGGCAACTCTCGAAAAAGTGACAAATCTTACTTTTGGAAATGATCAAAAGCCCTTGCTTGTCTCTGTACGTTCTGGTGCCAGAATCTCGATGCCGGGCATGATGGACACTATTTTGAATCTTGGTTTAAACGATAAGTCTGTTGTTGGATTTGCAGAATCCTTTAAAAACGAACATCTCGCTTACGACAACTATAGACGTCTGATTATGATGTATGGAGATATTGTCTGCGGGGTCAGCAGAAAGCATTTTGAATCAGCTTTTCAGGTCATTGGCATCGAAGAGGGCGTCGAAGATCCCTCAGATATTTCTGTAAAGGGACTAAAAGAGGCTTGTAGAATATTTAAAACCATTTTTGAACATCATGCAGGATATCCATTTCCACAAAATGCCAAAGAGCAACTCATTAATGCAATAAAGGCTGTTTTTAATAGTTGGGATAGTGAACGAGCAACCCTTTATAGGCAAATCAATCACATTCCTGATGATTGGGGAACCGCCGTTATAGTTCAGAAAATGGTTTTTGGAAATAAGAACAACCGTTCCGCCACTGGAGTCTGTTTTACTCGCGACCCAGCAACTGGTGAAAATCATTTCTATGGTGAATTTCTTACCAATGCTCAGGGAGAAGAGGTTGTGGCAGGCATCAGAACTCCACACCCGATGAACCTGTACCAAAAAGAGATTACCAAATCGAATTTAGAAAGTTTGGAAGAACTTTTGCCCGAGGCTTATAAGGAACTCGATTCTAATGTTCATAAATTAGAAAAGCATTACAAAGATGTTCAGGACATTGAATTCACCATCGATGATGGCCGCTTGTATATGTTGCAGACACGTTCAGGAAAAAGGACTGGATTTGCTGCATTAAGAATAGCTGTTGAAATGTTGGACGAAGGTCTTATCGATGAAAAAACAGCGCTAAAAAGAATCCAGCCTAATCAATTAACGCAAATATTGGCACCGATCTTTGAAGCAAAAGCTAAAAACCATGCCAAAGACAAGCTCGCTGGAAAGGGTTTGAACGCAGGACCTGGAGCCGCTTCAGGGAAAGTAGCTTTCACCGCTCAAAAGGCTGTTGAGCTGAAACAAAAAGGGTTCCGTTCAATTTTGGTTAGGGTGGAAGCCAATCCGAACGATTTTCCGGGCATGGTGGCTTCAGACGGAATATTGACCTTAAAAGGGGGCAGCACCAGTCATGCGGCTGTAGTTGCCAGAGGAATGGGAAAACCTTGTGTAGTAGGTTGTGGAAGTCTCCATATCAATGAACTTGCCAAGACCATTACTGGAAACAATATGACTATCAAGGAGGAGGATCCTATCTCCATTGATGGCTCAACAGGTGAAGTCTTTTTTTGCGATCTTCCGACAAGTCCCTCGGAAGTTGTACAGGTTTTAATCACGAAAACTAAAAAACCTTCTGACAGTTTAGTTTATCAACGTTTCCGCCGTATCATGGAGATCTCTGATAAATTTCGTAAACTTGATATCTTTGCTAATGCGGATACTCCGCAAGACTGCCATGCAGCTCGTTCGTTTGGAGCAACAGGCATTGGTCTATGCCGTACAGAGCATATGTTCATGCAGCCTAATCGGCTCTATGATGTGCGCAGCATGTTTTTTAGCATAGAGTCTGAGGAAAGAAAAAAAGCGATCGAAAGGCTTCTACCCCATCAAAAAGGGGATTTTAAAGAGATCTTTAGAGTTATGGATGGCCTTCCGGTCACTATTAGGCTTCTAGACCCCCCAATGCATGAATTTATGCCACACAGCATGGACGAGTTGGCGATCCTTTCCTCCATTTTGAATGCTCCTCAAGAGGAACTGGTAAAAATTCGAAATTCTCTAATCGAGAACAATCCTATGCTTGGAAACCGGGGCTGCAGGCTAGGCATTACATACCCAGAACTTACGGAAATGCAGACCAGAGCAATTCTTGAGGCTGCAATTGAAGTAATGCATGAAGGGGTGAAAGTTCAGCCTGAGATCATGATCCCGCTCGTGGGAATACTTGGAGAGATTGTCCATCAAAAACATTTGATTGATAAAACCGCAGAAAAAGTTTTTGCTGAACAGCATATGAAGGTCCATTATCTCGTTGGAACTATGATTGAGCTTCCAAGAGCTGCATTAATTGCAGATCAAATTGCAAAATACGCTGAGTTCTTTAGTTTTGGAACAAATGACTTAACACAGACCACCTTCGGAATCAGTCGTGACGATAGCTCCAAATTTGTACCTATTTATGTAAAAGGCGTTCCTGATCCTATAGACCCGAATGAAACTGTTCATATTTTAACCGACGATCCTTTTCAAACAATTGATAAACAAGGCGTTGGAAAGCTAATGGAGATGGCTGTCAATTTAGGGAAAGCGGCTCGGCCAGACCTTAAATGCGGTATTTGCGGGGAGCATGGAGGTGACCCGCAATCGATAGCCTTTTGCAGCTGGCTAGGGCTGGACTATGTCTCATGCTCCCCTTATAGGGTTCCTGTGGCAAGGTTAGCTGCAGCCCTTGCAAATATCGAATAAAAGATACAGAAGTCAGAATTCAGAATTCAGAAGATATTATTATTGAATTATTGTAATATAATGTATTCTGGCTTCTGAATTCTGTCTTCTAGTTTCAAAAAGAGGATTATTATGCGAGATTCTATTCTTGGCTCAGCACTCCGGGCCTTTTTAGTTGCATTTTTCAGTGTTGTGGGCTTCTTAATCGGTATCATTGGAGTGATGGCCCTTTTTGGTAATTACGAAGATGAAAGTCTCAGTGTTGAGCAAACATTGACCGCAGAAATACTTCCAAATGCAAAGAATGTACGCAAAGCCTTATCAAAAGATGCCCCTGTTGTATTGACGGTTAATATTAAAGGGGAAATTGGAACTGAATCCCTCAATCAGCGCGAAATTAATACAGTCCTTATAGAATCCCGAGAAGGAACCTTCAAAGACAATCGCGTTAAAGCTTTATTTGTTGTCATTAATAGCCCAGGAGGCACTTTTGGCGATGCCGATGGGATTTATCATGCTATAAAGAACTATAAAGAACAATTCAAAGTGCCTGTTATCGCATTTGTAGACGGTCTATGCGCCTCTGGTGGAATGTACATCGCTTGTGCTGCTGACGAGATTTACGCTACAGATGTCAGTTTGATTGGAAGCGTTGGGGTTTTGACCTCTTCATTCTTCAATGTTACAAAGTTATTAGAAAAGATTGGTGTCGACAGCCTGACTTTAAGTGCAGGTAAAGATAAAGATGAACTGAATCCTTTCCGTCCATGGAAACCAGGAGAAGATAAACATCTTCAAGGAATTATCAACTATTACTACGACTACTTTGTCAATGTTGTGGTTTCCAACCGCCCTAAAATGGACCGTGAGAAGCTTATAAAAGATTATGGAGCCAATATATTTCCTGCTAGAGATAGCATGGAAAAAGGTTTCATCGACGGTATCGTCGCATCCCGCAATGAGGCTCTTGAAAAACTTTTAGCAAAAATTTCTATCGAAGACGACTACTATCAAGTTGTTCAGCTCGAAAGCAAAAAATGGTGGAGCGATTTATTTAAAATGCAATCTCCTCTTTTTTCAGGAAAGGTCACCCATCAAATTGAGATGGAGCCTTTTATAAAACCTCAATTAATGAATAAATTTCTGTTGTTATATCAACCTAGCCAATGAAAAATCTTTTTTTACTAGACGCATCGGGATACATCTATCGATCCTATTTTGCAATCCGCAACATGACAAACTCCAAAGGAGAGTCCACAAATGGACTCTTTGGGTTTATCCGTTCTGTCATGAAACTTTTCAAGGACTTTGAGCCTACCCACTTTGCTGCAATCTTTGATGGACCTCACAACGCCAAAAAAAGAGAAGCCATTTATGTAAACTATAAGGCTCACCGTTCTGCAATGCCGTCTGACCTTTTGTATCAAATTAATTGGGCACATCAATTTTGCGAGCTGATGGGCTTACCCATGTTAGCAGTTCCAGAAGTAGAAGCTGATGATACCATTGGAAGCATAGCACTTTGGGGAGCACAAAATGATTACATGGTCTATATCTGCAGCAGCGATAAAGACCTATGTCAGCTTGTGGATGGCAAAATCAAGATATTGAACACCTTTAAAGATAATTTGATCATGGGTGCAAAAGAGGTCGAAGCCAATTTTGGGGTTACACCTGCTCAAATCATCGATTATTTGGCAATTGTAGGCGATAGCTCTGACAATGTTCCAGGAATTCCTGGATTTGGTCCTAAGACTGCGGCAGAGCTTTTGCAGAAGTTTGGGTCTCTTGAAAATCTTTTGGCCAATCCAGCCCAAATTGGAAGTCAGAAACGGGAAGAAGCTCTTCGCTCGGGTGCCGAAAGCGCATTGTTGAGCAAACGACTGGTTGCCATTGATACCGAGGTCCCCTTTCCAAAAGATCCCCATTTCTTTGAAGTTAAGAAGCCAAAAAAGAATGAATTGGTGGAATTTTATACCCAAATGAAGTTCCACACATTGATCAAAGAGCTTGAGGAAAGCCTTCCGGAAACAGTCCCCCATGCCACACAAACTCCTGAGATCAAAACAGACTACACTTGCGTCGATGATGAGAACAGCTTGGCATTGCTCCTGAAAGATCTTTCTGACCAAAAAGAAATATGCTTCAACGCTATAGCTACAACTGAAAAGCCGATGATGGCTGAAATTGTTGGAATTGGGTTAGGAGCTAGGCCAGGACAAGCTTGGTACGTGCCGTTGAATGGGAAGCTCGGCAAAAAAGCATTAGAGCAGCTTAAACCTTTCTTCGAAAATCCTGAGCATAGTTTCTACGGGCACAACATCAAATATGATTTTCATGTTTTAGAAAATCATGGGATCAAAATAGCGAACCTGGGTTTTGATACCGTTCTTGCCTCCTATATTCTCAATTCACAAAGCCGCCAGCATGGACTAGATTCTTTAATCCTTGAAATGTTCGGCAAAGTTAAAACTGCTCTCAGTACACTTACAGGCAAAGGAAAAAAAGAGATCGGTATGTTCTTCGTACCTATTCCTCAAGTCTGTGAATACTGTTGCGAGGATGTGGACTACACGGTAAGGATTAAAGAAAAACTAGAGGCGGAAATCAAAGAGCGCGGACTCGAAGATGTTTTCTATAAAATTGAGATGCCACTCTCCTATGTTCTTGCGAAAATGGAAAGACATGGGATCTTTATGGATACTGGGATTCTTTCCCTTCTTGGAAAAGATGTCAGCCAGCAAATTAGTGAACTGGAAAAACAAATTTATAAACTTGCCGGAGAGGAATTCAATCTTAACTCGCCCAAACAGCTGAGCCAAGTCCTGTTTGAAAAACTGCAACTTCCTGCCCCAAAGAAAACCGCTACAGGATTCTCAACAGATGCTGACGTGCTGGAAAAATTAAGCGAAAAGTTTTTGATCGCAAAACTTATTCAAGAATACCGCCAGGTCGAAAAGCTTCGTTCTACTTATATCGATTCGCTTCCTCTTGAGATAAACCCTAAAACTCAGAGAATTCATTGCACATTCAATCAATCTGTGGCTGCGACAGGGCGACTTTCATGCCAAAATCCAAATTTGCAAAATATTCCTGTTCGTTCTGAAATGGGAATAAGGATCAGGGAAGCTTTTAGACCTCAAAAAGAGGGATGGAGTTATCTCGGGGGTGACTATTCGCAAATCGAATTAAGATTGATGGCCCATCTCAGCGAAGATCCCTATCTTCTACATGCCTTTCAGAATGGGGTTGATATTCATAGGTACACTGCTGCTACATTGCTTGGAGTATCCCAAGAAGAGGTCACAAAGGAGCAGCGCCAGAATGCTAAAGCTGTCAATTTTGGAATAATTTATGGACAAGGCCCCTTTGGACTATCCCAAGAACTTGGAATAGATATTAAAGAAGCTTCTAAGTTTATAGAAATGTACTTTAAGCGTTATTCTAAAGTTAAGGAATTTCTGGAAACCCGAAAGGAATATGCCCGTGAGACGGGCCGAGCCAAGACCCTTTTAGGCAGAGAAAGACTGATCCCCGAAATTCATAGCAAAAACCCTCAAATACGGGCTGCTGCCGAACGACTTGCTATCAATACTCCTTTACAGGGAATGGCTGCAGATTTGATTAAAATGGCGATGTTAAATATTGATAAAAAGGTGAAGGAGCGTGGTCTCCAGGGCTATATGATCTTGCAAATTCATGACGAATTGATTTTTGAAGTGCCGGACAATGAAATCCAGGAATTTGAAAAAATTGTCAAAAAAGAGATGCAAGATGTTTATCCTCTTAAGGTTCCCTTGGTTGTAGATATCAACGTTGGCAAAAATTGGAAAGAATGTTAATGTTAAGTAAAGTCGCCATAACAGGTGGACTTTCGTGCGGCAAATCTTCGGTTTGTCGTTTCTTGAAGGAACTGGGCGCCTATGTAATAAGCGCCGATGCAGTGGTCCACCAACACTTAACTCCCCTAACAAAACTCGGGCAAGAAGTAATTAGCCTGTTAGGACTAGATATCGTTGATGGCTCCAAGATTAACCGAAGCAAAATCGCGCTGAAGGTATTTCATGACCCTAAGCTTTTGCGAAAACTTGAACAACTTACACATCCAGTTGTCAAAGTTGAGATGGAATCTCTCTATGAAAAGGTCTCAAAAGAGAATCAATACCCCCTGTTCGTTGTTGAGATCCCCCTTTTATTTGAAGCTGGGTGGAACGATTGGTTCGACGCTACAGTTACTGTATACGCCGATCCCGCTTCGTGCAAAGCTTGGTTTATTGAACAGGGCCACACAGAACAAGAGTACGATGGACGTATGAAATTTCAGATCGATCCTAAAGAAAAAGCCAGGCTTGCCGATTATGTAATTGAAAATAACGGGTCCTTGGCCGATTTAAAGAAGCAAACATTTAATCTCTTTAAAATTTTAACCCAACCTATGGAGTTATAGAATTAATGCATCCCGAAGATACTTACTCAGAAAATGCCGCCAATCAAGACGAAAGCGAAAACGGCAGAGAACAACAACATTACCAAGGTCAGGAGAAGCTTTCAGCTGAACTTTTCAACGGCGGAGAGATCATAAAAATCTCCGAAATTCAGCGGATGAACATTGACCAGCTGAACCAATTTGGTAAAAAGATCGGCTTAAAGCATCTTGGATCTTTGACAAAATCCCAAATGGTGTTCGAGATCGTCAAAGCCCTCGCTGAAAATCCTCAGGAGATCCTTTATGGTGAAGGCGTGCTTGAGGTTCTTCCTGATGGGTTTGGATTCCTCCGCTCCCCTAACTACAACTACCTCCCTTCCCCTGAAGATATCTATATTTCTCCAGCTCAGATCCGACGTTTTGATCTTAAGAAAGGGGATACTGTTAGCGGTCCTATTCGCCCTCCAAAGGACAAAGAGAAGTACTTCGCATTGTTAAAAGTTGAAACAATCAACGGTAAAACTCCTGAAAAAGCACGTGAAAGAATCCTCTTCGAGAACTTGACTCCTCTTTATCCTGACGAGCGTCTTGTCATGGAAACGACAAAAGAATTGCTCTCAACACGTGTTTTAGACCTTGCAGCTCCTATCGGAAAAGGTCAACGTGGATTGATTGTAGCACCTCCTCGGACAGGTAAGACCATCCTTCTGCAAAACGTCGCCAATGCTATCGCAAAAAATAATCCTGAAGTTTATCTGATCGTTCTGATGATTGGTGAGCGTCCTGAAGAGGTCACTGACATGCAAAGAATGGTCAAAGGTGAAGTGATTGCTTCGACCTTTGATGAACCGCCAGAAAGGCACGTACAAGTTGCTGAGATGGTTCTGGAAAAATCGTGCCGCATGGTCGAACATGGCCACGATGTTGTTATCCTTCTTGACTCCATTACCCGTTTAGCGCGCGCTTATAACACGATACAGCCGCACTCTGGTAAGATTTTGTCTGGCGGTATCGATGCTAACGCGCTCCACAAACCCAAACGTTTCTTTGGAGCTGCCAGAAATATCGAGCAAGGCGGATCGCTGACAATTATTGCGACTGCTCTGATTGAGACAGGTTCCAGAATGGACGAGGTAATCTTTGAGGAATTCAAAGGTACCGGAAACATGGAGCTTGTTCTAGACCGCAGACTTTCCGATCGCAGACTTTATCCTGCTATTGACCTCATTAAGAGCGGTACACGTAAAGAAGAGCTTCTCTACCATCCAAATGAGCTTGAGAAGATCTATTTCCTCCGTCAGCAAGTGGCCGATTTGGCATCTAATGACGCGATGAACCTGTTACTTGGTCGATTGAAAAAGACAAGCAGCAACGTCGAATTCCTTCTTTCCTTGAAAGAGTAATCCCTTGCCAATGGAAACCAAATTCTGGTATATGCTAGAGTTTGGTTTCCATTTTCAGCTTTTGGGGTAATTCATGCGCAAAATTTTTATCCTTCTCTCGCTTCTAGGATTAGTAGGCCTTGCCGTTTGGTGGGCAGAAAGGGAAATTCCTGGATTAGATCTCGTTAATCAGTATGTCGAAAATGGGGATATTTTGACCTTAGAGGCGAGGTACACCCCTGAACAGATCATGGAAGCGCACAAGAAGGAGCTTTTGAGCGATAACCGTAAAACTTATGGAGAAACGCAGCTTAAGTTTTATCCCTATTTGATGATGGATGTGAAATACAATCTGCCTGGCCAAAGAACGAAAGAATCAACGATTTTGTGGAGCTTAGTCGATGGCGAAATGGTTCTGAATACGGACACTTGGGAGACGACTCACGGTTTTGAAGATGCGCTCAATGCAGATGCCAATAGAAACGACTTTAGGATTCTGAATATCTTGGCTAATCCTCAAAATAAAGGGTCTATGACAAAAGATCAGCTTCAAAAGGAGCTTAGAGTTGACGCCGATATTCTAGAGCCTATGCTTGAAAGCGCGAGATCGAAGCATTTGGTCACTGTGAAGGGCAATCAGATTGAGCTTCACTTCGAAAATCCAAAATTTTTAGTGACACCACAAACAAAGATGAATCAATGGATCGTGACAAAACCCTATAGTCACGCCCAAAGAATTCCACGTAAGTTCAATAAAGGGCAGATCGAAAAACTGACAAAAGCGGCCTTTGGCCAAGATTTTACTGTCAGAAATGTAAAAGAGGTCTTTTTGCCCGTTTATAGCATTCAAGTGATCAATCCAGACGGATCTATCTTAACCAGTTTTTGGAACGCTCTGACTGGTAATAGAATGGTGACTCCTCCGGGGTGATGGGAGGGTATGGACTGGGAGAGTTCGGTGAGTCCTTTAAGACAATGGACAATATGGACACAATGGACAGTATGGACAAAGAATTCATGTCCATTGTGTCCATCTTGTCCATTTAAATATTGATTAGTTTACTAAACTGTATTATAATATTATTAGTTAACACTAATTTAATTATTAAATATGGTTAGTTTTAAAGCATTTTATAATTGTGCTCCTTGTAATATTGCAGCTCCTGCTCCAAGGAACGATGATATCTATGCTGTAAAAGAATCTAGCACTTGGATTTTCATCCTTGGACTTTTCAAAACGGCCATTGATTTTATTATTACTCCTTCCAACTTACCTTGTTTTCGGAAGCATAAAGCAGAACTTTATCAATTAGACCCGGCGTTGACTTTAATTTGTCCTAATCAAGCTTTGTACGATTTGTTAAATAAAGGGGGAAGATATCACAATCCCCAAGCTATCGCGACTTATTTAGAGGCTATTAAAACTAATAATATTGTCATCGCCAATAAATTGGGTGATGGAATCTCTCATACAAAAGGAACCTTATCTGAAATTTATGACAGATATAAAGACTCTATACAAGAAACAAATAGCAAACTATTTGCAATTCCCTATGACAATTCCGGCCATATTGTAAATATCATAGTAGATTTTGATAAAAGGCGTATCGAATACTTTGATCCTAAAGGAGCAAGTTGTAATGCTCCTGAAGCTAAAAAAGGGGATCGCGATCTTAGAAAAGAGATTTCTGATTTGAGTATGAAAATATTCGGTGCAGTTAGAGTTCTTCAAAATTTCAAACAGTATCAGACAGATCACCATAATTGTGGAATCTGGGTTGCTTACCACATTCGTCAAAGAATGGATGGATATGAAGCAGAGAATATCCCTCTTCCCGAAAATGGTATCAAGGCATTTGCAATTGAAATGGCTGGGGTCATTCAAAGTAAGTTTCCATTGGTGCCAGCCGATCCTAATGAGCCACAACAAAGCCCATCAAGCCTTATTGCAATTGATGACGGGTTAGTATAAGATAAACGCTCTTTAATGGAGCGTTTATGATTGTCAAGCCTACAGCAATTCCTGATGTTAAAATCATCGAACCTAAAGTTTTTGGAGATGATCGCGGTTTCTTTTTAGAAAGTTACAATCGTGATGATTATTCCAACATTGCAGGAATCTATGACGTATTTGTACAGGACAACCATTCAAGATCTTCTAAGAATGTGTTGAGAGGACTGCATTATCAGGTATTCAATCCACAAGGAAAATTAGTCCGTGTTGTGCATGGGGATGTTTTTGACGTTGCTGTAGACTTGAGAAAAGATTCTGAAACTTTTGGGAAATGGGTGGGACTGCATTTAAGTGCCCAAAATAAAAGGATATTATGGATTCCTGAGGGATTTGCTCACGGCTTTTTAGTTCTTTCTGATTACGCAGATTTTCTTTATAAGACGACGAGTTTTTACAATCCTGATGCAGAGCGGTGCATTAAGTGGGATGATCCAGATCTAGGAATTGATTGGCCTATTCAGGGAACACCTATTTTGTCCCCTAAGGACATGAAAGGGATGCCTTTTAAGTCCGCTCCTACGTTTTAATTTATTTGCTCGCGCTTTGCATTTTTAACAACTTAGTGCAAAACAATGTTGCTTTGTACTAAGTTATTGCTGCAAAGCGTGAGCTACAATCGTTTTACACGAAGTTGTTTAAGGTCCGACGGGTGCGGAAACTGGGGCTACAACAGGCGCAGGGCCGGCAGTCACTGTTGGGAAGACTGGAACAGGCGATGATACTAAGCCCACTGCCCTTGGATTCAACCTTAGATATGCGTTGGTTCCCATTACGTTTGCAGCCTGGCTGACAAAGGCTGCTACCCCAATTTTAACAAGCTCTTTAAGCGATTGGAACTGCATAATCGGGACATAGACAATATCCCCTGGTTGCAAAAGAAAATCTCGAGCACATCCTTTCCAAATCAGATTAACATCGATCAAATAACGTGTTGGACATGCCAATGATCCTCTTATCACAAGCACTCTAGAACTCGCACGCCTTGTTATACCTCCAGCTTCGGCAATAGCCTCTGTTAAAGTCATCGTATCTAAATACTCAAAAGTAATAGGCCAGATAACTTCTCCTAAGACAAACACTTGGTGGGTCTCTCGGCTAGGAATATAGATGTAATCCCCATGCTGTAATTGTACGTTCTGAGTCATATCTCCATGCTGAATCAATGCTTCAAAGTCGACAGGAATGTACTCCCCTTTTCTTGAAAGGAATGCATGGTCCAGGTCTCCAATTTCTATCAAAGAATCTCTGAAAAATCTTAAAATCAAACCATGGGATTCTGCAAGGGCAGTTAGGATGGTTGTCTTTCCTACGAGTGGTTTGACCCCTGGATTTAAAACCTCACCAGCGATGGTATAAAAGTCGCCAGTTGATTCTGCTAATGTAACCAATAAAATCGGCTCGCGAAAATAGACTGTCAATTTTTCTTCCAGCTCTTTTCTGACCTGAGATATCGTTTTTCCATAAACAGGATGGGCAGTAATAAACAAATAGGAAATGGTTCCATTATAGTCTACAGTCACAATTCGACGAGTATGGGGATCTCCATAGACTCCCATGTCTAGCCTATCTCCTGGCTTCAAAACGTATTCATAGCTGTGAAGGTCAATAGAAGGTTGTAGCTCATCTTCTTGTTTAGATTCATCCTCTTGTGTGCACTCATTCTTTTCCTCTTCATAGTAGCATTGAATATCGGCATCTTTAACGACATATCCATCGAAAGTAGAATCAAAGCCAAAAAGAGCTGTTTGCATTAGAATGGCGACCGAGATAACGCGTAAGAATTTAATCATCGCCGTCTAAACCTTACGTTAATATCTTCATTGTTCCCACTATTGCTATTGCTATTGTCACCATTATCGTTATTAGAAATATCAGGAGGAGGTAAAAAGTAAGCATTGGCGTAATAACTTCCCGCAGCAGTACCAAAAGAGTTTATGAATGTATCAACAGCGATATGGATAAGTTCTCTTCCAAAACGCATGGTCTTATTCTGTGCATAAACGATATCTCCAGGAACTAAGAATACATCGAGTGCGCAGCCGTACAAAATCTCGGCAACATCCACTTCGATAACTTTTGGACAAAACAGAGAGCCTCGCAAAACAAGGACTTTATTGATGTCAGGCGAATAAGGATATCCACCATCCCATCCTGTAGCAGCTGTGAGGGCTCCCATTAAGGTCATTCCCCTTACCCATGCAACAGTTCTTGGTCTTCGGACAGCCCCAAGGACATAGACACGTTGTTTACTAATAGGTGCGATGTAAATATAATCTTCAGGTCGGACGTATATATTTTGTTTTGTTTCAGGATTATAAAATAGATCCTTGAAGTCCACATTAACCTTCTTTCCTTCCCGAACGATGAATGAATTTGTTAAATCGGCATTGGACCTGAAACGGATGTCGGCGTCGCTATAGCGCACTTCCTCAGTAATTAAGCCTCCCGCTAATGCCAAAGCATCACGCAATGTCATCGGATAGTTGAGCATATAAAGTCCAGGATATCGCACTCGACCGAGAATTTTGAAATTATGGCTGGGAAAAAATCTTGGATTTACAGCGACAAGAGGATTTTTATAATATCTTGCAAGTTCGTGCTCAAGATCTTTAATTAATTCTTGAAGGGTTTTACCCTCTGCTCTCATGGGGGGAAGAAGTGAGTAGTAGATATTTCCATCTGTAGCAACAACAGCTTGTTCAACTTCTAATTCTTCTTCTCCGAATAAAGATATTTCTAAGAGATTTCCAATAGCGAGCTTGTACTCAAATGAAGGATCAATCAAGGGCTTAAGGTCTTCAGGCTCGATATCACGCTCCGGAATGTTTTCATCATAGCAAGCGTTCATGTTGACAATGAAGTCTTCGTAATTTTCTAGATCATCATGACAAGGGCCTTCAAAGTCTACGACTGAAGAGCATTCGCATTTCATCACTTTTGGTCTACGCATGTTAGGAAAACAATCGAGAAGCCAGCAGCAGCCGGGATTGCAAGATGTTAGAAGCTCTAACATCATTAAAAGTAAAACTGCTGTGCTACATCTGGATCTCAGAATGTTTAAGATCTGCATGCTATTTCCAGAACAGGAGTTTATTTAAAAATCTATTTGGTTGTTTGTCCATTTCACCAATTACCCGTTGGTCAAAGATGTACACATGTGGAACTTCGTTCAATAAAATCCCTGCAGGTCGGGCATGAAGGAACTCAAGTTGCCTTAAAGCTGTGTCGACCCTTTCCTTGTCTGATTTTGAGGAACCTACAACGAGGACATAAAGATCGGTCAATGCTGCAAGGTTAGCCGCATAACCTTCCTCAATAACCCCTGGGGCATCAATTATGACAACCTGATAATCTTGTTTTGCTCTATTCCACAGATCGTTCATTCTTTGAGTTCTCAAAAGCTCTTTCATTTCAGGGTCGTCGGAGCCAATTCGAATATTGTCTGGTTTTCCTTGATGGACGATCTCTTTATACTCCTTTTTCCCTCTAAGATAGTCTGAAATAGTCCCTGATGGTGCGTCGGATGTATAGGATTGTCCATTCGGATCAAATTCCATCAGAAGGACTTTTCTCCCCAATCTTTGATAATAGAGCGATAAATGGTAAGCGATCAGTGTTTTTCCATCCCCTGTGATCGGACTAATTACCGTCAAAGTGAGAGGATGATTTTGAGGATACCCCAGGCTGGCTTCTTTCTTATCAATCTTTTCGACGATATCGCGGATATAGAAAAGAGTTTTTTCTTGAGCATTCTCTTTAGTTAGATTACTTATCTCGGGGATAACTCCAAGGAATGGGATCGAATAGTTCATGTCGACTTGTTTTTGCGTCCTCAGAAAACCTTCGCGCATTTCCTTGATGAAGGCCAAGGCAAGCCCTGTTAGGAAACCAAAAATGCCTGCGATGAGGGGTAAAACTTTTACCCACCATGATTCTTTTAATGAGTAAGCTTTATCCGCTAATTGATAAAGGCCAAGGCTGCCTCTTGGAGTATTTAGAAGAAGTTGAGTTAAATCGATTGAGTTGTTTAGAAACTGAACTTGCTCCTCCAAGATCCGTTTGTTTTGTAATAAACGGTTAAAAGAAACTTGTTCTGCCGGAAGTGTTTCTAATTGTTTTTCCAACGTTGTCATTGAAGACGTAAGATCCTCTTTCATTTTTTGAGCAGATCTCACTTTTCCTTGAAGACGCATAAGTTCAACTTGCATGCGATCGCGAATGGTCAAATTTTCAGATGCGCTATCTAGCGAATCACCATCTAGTGGAGCCCCTCCGGTCCCTTGACGTAGTTCTTTAAGCTCATTTTCCAAAGATTTAAGTTTAGGGTTTTCTTTGGAGTACTTCATTCGTGCTTCAACTAAAGCTGTCTCAAGTGCATTCAAGCGCATGCGGCTTGTGGGATCTCCTATTCCCGCTGAAAGTTGCATTTCACCCAGTCTTTCAACTTCCCTTTTCAGATTTTCATATTCTACGAGAAGACCGCTGTATTGAAGGTCTGCGTCTTGCAACTTACGGCGTTGATCAACAAGCCTTGAAAGAAGAACGCTGCTTTTGTCATCCATCTCGAAATAGTGATGGGTAGTTTTGAAGTCTTCAATTTCTTGCATCTGTTTTGCAAGTGCTTGATTGGTTGTTTCTAGCTGGTCTCTATAGTTGTATAGAGCCACTTTAAGCTGGTCTTTGTAATAGTCTTGGCTTGCCTTTACAGATATCCTTGCAAGCGTATTCGCCATGTCAATGGCTAGGTTTGGGTTGCTTTGGTAGGCAGTGATCTTAATCAAGTTGGAATTCAAGCGCGGAGGAGAGACATCAATTTTTTCTTGGATATCTTTTACAGACAGGTCAATTCCTAGCATTGATTTAAGACCTTGCATATTGACTGGAATAGTTACCATATCAACAGCTGTAGCAAGGTTGATATTTGTTAAAGGAATTCCACCTGGAAGGGTTTTAGTTTCATCAAGTTGAAAAACAACGATCGATTCGGCTTTATAATTTCCTAGGTAATACCAAGTCGCGAGGATTCCAAGAAGCGTAAATAATAGTGTTGTACCAAGAATAGTAAGAATATGTCTGGGAATGCCAGCGACAAGTTTATGAAGATCGTAGCGATCTTGAAATTCTTCACCATCAATTATTTTAAAAACAGAGTTCTGTTCATTATTGGAAGAACCCGATGGATAAATCCCCATAGCTTCCTAAATCTAAATGATTAATGTGCAATTAATTAGAGGTCAAACGCCTATAAAAAAATTTTTCTAAAAAACAGTCATAAACCACTTAACTGTAGTATGTCAAGAAAATGTAAGGAGAATATGGAAAATTAATTAAGCGACAAAACCAATTTCTTTCATATCTATAGAAAATTGTTTTTCTTCAGATAAATCCAATAAATTTTCTGGTTTGATTTCTTCAAAGATTTTTAAAACATCTCTGTTTCGAAGAACTTCTAAAAAAAACATGCGAAGGTAGACTTCTAATGCTGGACTCATTTTGGATTGATCTTTTTCCCATTTAAGAACAGCTGCATGAGTAATTCCAAGCTTCTTTCCCAATTCTGTGGTAGAAATTTCTAAGTATTTACGCATAAATTTAATTTCACTTCCATTAAGTCTAGAGTGTTTATGAATAAGCTGTTCAAAAATGAACAATTGTAACTTATTCATATCAATGTCCATCACCCATTCCCCGCAAAGTTTTCTCATGGGAACATTGATGAGCTTGATTGGAAATCCCAAGCCTTCATAAACGATAGTTTTTCTGTTTTCTTTCATTTTTTTACGTTAATAACAGTTATAATAACCATTTCATTCTGAATGGCAATAATAATTCTTATGCTTCTACCATTCTCAGTTTTTCCACCAATAGCATATTTCCAAATTTGATTAGAGGTAAAAATTGTTTTACTTACGTCTAAATTCCCATATTTCAATACTCTAATTATATCTGGTAGGTCAATTCTCCTTTTTTCTGTTGTTCGATGGCATGTGTGGTTAATCTATATAGGCCCTTTTCAAGCTTTTCTTGTATAAGTCGCTTTAGAGTAGGTTCGTCTAACATATGTCGGTTTATATTATTTTAATTGTAACAAAGTTACATTTATTTTGAAAGAAAACTGACATTGTAGACCTCTCAACCCCGAAAGTAATGGTTTTACCTTATTTTGTGAGGATGAGGCGGACGCGCTCGAGGTATTGAGCAGGAATTTCCTTGAGAAACCGGCTGGGGCGCTGCATTTTTAATGAGCCCCACATATAGCGGGTTTCGGCGCATGTTAAATAAAGATACTCTTTAGCTCTGGTCATTCCTACATAGCAAAGTCTGCGCTCTTCTTCTAAAGCAGAATGGCTTCCTCTAGAATTAACGTGGGGCAGTAAATCTTCCTCCATCCCAACCAAAAACGTGGTGATGAATTCCAAGCCTTTCCCGTTGTGCAAGGTCATTAATCGTATTCTATCGTCATCGGAATTCCCTTCATCTGTTGCGGATTTTAATGAAAGTTCTTCCAAAAAAGCCTCCAAGGAAGGATTTTCAGCCCCTTGCTCCCATTCCACAGCTTTCGTAATCAATTCGTCCAAGTTTTCTTTCCGTTCTTCAGCAGTTTCTTTGTCTTCTTTGAGATAACCTATATACCCTGTGTGTTCAATCGCAGCTTTCACTAGGTCTCTCAAAGTGCCGCCATTTGCCTCTTCTCTTAATCTCAAAATGATTCCGACATAATCTTTGAGTCCTTCCATCACTTTTGAGCTTAATTTCAATCCAGATTTTAGTTCATCGTTCGTTACAAGATGCCAACAAAAATCAAAAATTGGGAGATTGTAATTTTGTGCAGCTAACCTGATCTTATCTAAACTGGCTTCCCCAATCCCCCTTTTAGGGATATTGATTGTTCTCGCAAAGGAAACAAAGTCTGCTCCCGACTGTACCATTCGCATAAATGCAAGGATATCTTTGATCTCGCGTCTTTGATAGAATGAAATACCCCCATAGATGATGTATGGGATGTGTTGTGAAAGCAGCTGATCTTCAAACACCCTTGATTGGGCATTTGTGCGATAAAAAATGACCATTTCTTTAAGAGGAATGTTCTCCTCTTGGTAGTGTTTACGAATCTGCCTGGTAACAAATCGGGCCTCTTCTCTTTCATCGTAGCCTACATACAATTTAATTTTTGACCCTGGTCCTTTATTGCTCCAGAGGCTTTTTTCGTAACGGTCTTCGTTGTTAGCGATCAAGGCGTTCGCAGCTTCAAGAATATTTGCACGGCTTCGGTAATTTTGTTCGAGCCTTACAACTTTTGCTCCGGGATAATCTTTTTCGAAATCAAGAATATTCTTAATGTTTGCGCCGCGCCATGAATAGATCGATTGGTCAGGATCTCCCACAACGAAAAGATTGCCCGATTTTTGCACGAGATTTCTCACCATTTCATATTGGGCAGCGTTAGTATCTTGATATTCATCAATAAGAAGGTACTGCCACCGATTTTGATACATTTCGAGGATATGCGGATGTTCTCTGAATAGTTTGACAGTAAGGTAAAGAAGGTCATCAAAATCAAGTGCATTACAAGCTTTTAATTTCTGCTGGTAGAGATTGTAAATTTTAGCAAAAACATTTTGGGAGGATGTTGTCAATTCTTGGGTGTCAACTTTTTCTGGGGAAGTTAGGTTATTTTTCGCTTTCGAAATAAGATTCTTTATTGCTTTGAAATCTCCCCCTTTTTTATCCATGATGTCGAGTTCTTGAAGGCAGAGTTTTAGGACTTTATCTGCATCTTCTTCGTCATAGATAAGAAATCGGTTTTGGTAGCCGAGTGCATCAATAGATTCACGTAAAATGCGAACTCCAAGACTGTGAAAAGTGCAGATGAGAACGTCGCTATTTGTAAGCTGTTGAACGCGTTCTTTCATTTCATTCGCAGCTTTGTTGGTGAATGTAAGTCCAAGTATCGCCCGTGGTGGAATGCCTGAATTGAGCAAATTCACAATTCTGAAGGTGACAACTTTTGTTTTTCCAGAGCCAGCACCTGCAAGGATAAGGAAGGGTCCGCTTAGGCTTTCGACTGCTTCCCTTTGTTCGGGGTTGAGGTCTGCAAATTTATTCATGGGGGGAAACTCATAGCGATTTGGGAAAGGCTATTGTACCTGGTCAGAAAAAAAGAGACAATCCTATTGAGCTATTAATCCTCTATTTTGTAAACTACTAAGGTTTTTAACCATAAGGAGAATTTATGCAGCCAGCATCAGAAGTTAAAGCGAATAGAGGTATTCCACTATATAATGCTTCAGTCAATGGATTTGGGTTTGAAGGATCAGTCTCCTTCGATGAAAGGTGTTGCATTTCGAATAGATCTGTCGCGGATCTCGCCGATGATTTTGGCCAAAGAGAGTATCCTTTTGCTTTATATATCATTAAGGGAAATGGAAAAATCCATGTGATGGGTGCACATGCTTATGAAGAAAATCCACAACGTAGACCTAATGGCCCTGGAATGTTGCTCCTATTGGTTGGGCAAGCAAATGATATTGCATTGGTTCCTTTAGTCAAAAAAAATCACACAGCCAATCCAGAAAGAACTTATATTAAAGCATGCGCTCTAAATATTACCCCTGATAATCGGAATCAAGTTGCAGAAGCACAATATCTTACTGCACTTAGATTTGCCACGGGGACTGACTTTGAGAAAAATGAGTTATTTGCTGCGATGTTTGCTTATTATTCAGCAATGAATGGTCACCGATTAGCTGGTCAACTTTCTGGAAAAATTTCACCTGCAGCAAAATTAGCAACAGACTTAATACCTAGCGTGCCAGCTACTACAAAATATCCTGAAGGTCAAAAGGTTAGAAATGTATTACTAGCTTTTAGGGAGCTCTTAGCAGATATGCAACAAGTCAGGGTTTCTGATGTAAAGATCTTTGCAGCAAAGGAAAGTCAAACTGAAAAAGAGGATGACCTTTGGGTGGTTAGACGGACATTCAAGATCTCTGTCATTGGCACTGCAGCAAATGGGAGTTTTACAATTACACGAGAACATGATGCTGTTCTAAGACCTTATTGTTTTGCTACTACTGTCACCTCTGATGCACAAAAAAGAGCAACGAGAATCGGAGCATTTCTATCAAAAATTTGGGGATATGAAATTCAAGGAGCCTTGAATCCTAATCACCCTCAGCATAGAGTGTTTTCACAACATATCGATCATTTGACAGTTAATCCAGAAACTTTTGAAAGATCTTATAATTATAGAGGAAACGTAGCACAGGAAGGCTTCATAAGCCAATTTAATAGTTTAAATACTTCATGGTGGAGTGCTATGGGAATTACTAAAGATGAATTTTACTACAAAGACCTCATCGGATCCTCCTCGACAAAAGTAAGATATTCTAGAAGCAATACTGAATTTGAAGTTACAGTGCCAAAGGACGTTGCAACTTATTAAATATAAAAAGAAAATAGCAGGATAGAGAGGTAGGAACAGGAAGACAGAAGTCAGAAGAAAGACTGATAGCTTTCTTCTGACTTCTGTCTTCCTGTTCCTTATCCTGCCTCCTAAAGAACCGCACACTTCTCTATTGACAGTGGGAGTGACATACCCTAATTTCAAATTAATATTTGAAGATAAGGGATTATGCATAGCACACTTGCAGATTACGAAATTTTAAATGAGATCAGTCGCGATCAATACTTTGCAACTTATCAAGGAATGCGCAAGGAGGACGAACGTCTTGTCCTCATGAAATCGTTTACCTCTTCCCATCCATCACTTGAAGTGATCGCGATGTTGAAGAATGAATACACGATTCTAAAAGACTTAAAGATCGAAGGGGTTTTGAAGACCTATGCCCTAGAGCAACATCAGCATGACTATTACCTCATCCAAGAGGACTTCCCTGGAGTTTCTTTAGACCGTTTGATCCGATTTGAAAATTTGAGTCTTAATACCAAAATGTTGATCGCTATAGAGATCGTTAAGGTAGTCGGCCAAATTCACGAACATGAAATCATCCATAAAGACATTCAGCCTCAGCACATTCTGGTTAATCTTGAAGAGATGAAAGTTAAAATTACTGGATTTGGCCTTGCTACTCGGCTTCCACGCCAAAGGTTGAGCCAGAAAAACCCTGCTCTTCAGGAAGGCAACCTTGCTTATATATCTCCTGAGCAAACAGGAAGGATGAATCGAGATCTCGATTATAGAACCGATTTTTATTCATTGGGGGTTTGCTTATACGAGCTTTTCACGGGACAGTTGCCTTTCAAAGGTAAGGATACCCTGGAAATCATGCATGCCCACATTGCCAAAAACCCTAAGCCCACACATGACATCAATCCAGAAATCCCAATTCCTATCTCAATGATCATTGCTAAATTGATGGCAAAGACTGTTGAAGAACGTTACAACAGCGCCTACGGTGTATTGCATGATTTGAATATTTGTCGTGAAGAGTTCGTAAAAACAGGAATTGTTACTCCATTTATTCTGGGTAAAAAGGATTTCGCCCAACGCTTTCAGATGTCCCACCGCATTGTTGGGAGGGAAGATGAAGTCAGAACGATGATGCGTGTTCTAGACAGACTTACCGAAGGTGACCCTCAACTTGTTCTTGTAACAGGTTATTCGGGCATCGGAAAATCTTCTGTTGTTTATGAACTTCAGAAATCGATCCTTCAAAAACGGGGATTTTTTATTGCTGGAAAGTGTGAACAGTTCAAAATGAATATCCCCTACTATCCATTCTTGGAAGCATTTAGGGATTTAGTTCAACAAATCTTGACAGAATCTGACAACAAGATAGAGATGTGGAAAGAACGTCTTAATCATTCTTTGGGGATCAATGCTGGAGTAATTGTTGAAGTTTTGCCTGAATTGAGATTGATTGTGGGAGATCCTCCAAAGGTGCAAGAGCTGGATGCGACTGCGATGCAAAACCGTTTTAACTTGTACATAGAAAGGTTTATTGCAACTTTCGCAACTTTAGATACACCCTTAGTTGTCTTCTTGGATGATTTGCAATGGATCGACTTAGCTTCATTAAAGTTAATAGAATTGCTTATCAATAACCTTCAGACCAAGGGCTTGCTGCTTATCGGAGCTTATCGAGATAACGAAGTACAAATTTACCATCCATTGACAGAAGCAGTAGAAAGGATCGTAAAAAATGGTGGCAAGGTAGAGAGAATTGATATAAAACCCTTGGACTTGGAAAACATCAAAATCCTCCTGGGAGAAACTTTAAGATGTTCTCCAGAAGACTGCAAGGACCTAGCAAAAATTGTTTCCCAGAAAACACAAGGTAACCCTTTTTTCATCAATCAATTGATGACTTATCTGTATGAAGAAAAGCTTTTAAATTTTGATACTATTTCAGGTACATGGCAGTGGGATTTAGATGAGATTGCTTCGATCAAAAAAACGGATAACGTTGTTGAACTTCTTGTTGAAAAACTGAAAAAGACATCACAAATCACGCAAGAAATACTAAAGATTGCCGCCTGCACTGGGAATAATTTTGATATTAGGCTTCTAAGTAATTTGACTGAAAAAAGTCATGACCAAGTTCTTGAAGGGTTGCAAAAAGCTTTAAAAGAGGGTTTCATTACCTTCAATGAATCGACTAACGAATATTTGTGGAAAACTCGCGATGAAAAATTAAGTAAGACTGGGCCAAATGCTCTGATTGAACCTTTGAGATTTGCTCACAACAAGGTGCAGCAGGCTTGTTACACATTATTTAACGATGATGAAAGAAAGCGTATGCACCTCAAAATTGCTCATCTTTTGTATGGCGATAAGCAAGAGTTTGTTAATGACGATACTATTTTTGATGTAGTCTACCATTTAAACCAAGCTCAGGACATTATTACAGATTCAGAAGAAAAGCTGAGGGTCGCCAAGCTTAACAGTAATGCAGCGAAAAAAGCGGTTAAATCTGTAGCTTACGGCGCAGCGCTTGATTATTTAAATGTGGGACTTCCTTTACTTCCGCAGGATAAATGGGAAAACCACTACGACCTCACTTTCGATATGTATATTCATATTGCTGAAGCAACATTCATGTTGGGAAACTTTGATGAGGCTGCACAAATCTTTGACATGATCCTGACTAAAGCGCATACCACCGATGAAAAAATTGAAATCTACATATTAAAAATTAAATTGAATATCCAGGCTGTTAGATACGATATAGCCATTGAAAATGGTAGGGAAGCTCTCAAATTACTAGGAGAAAATCTGCCTCCAAAAGTTCACGTAGGCTTGAGCGCTATCGAATTTATCAAAGTAAAAGCAAGGATGTTTAATAAAAATACTTCCGATTTGCAATCTTTACCAGTGATGAAAGATCACCGAATGTTGCAGATTATGAGTATATTGACCTATTTGACTCCTCCCACCTACTTGACGAACAAGAACATGTTCGCATACGTCACATTGAAAGCCCTGAATTATAACCTAAAATATGGGAATACTGCATTGTCTCCATTTCTATTTTCAATCTACGGAATTATTCAGGTCGCATTCTTTCATAATTATAAAGAAGCTTATGAAATGGGACGATTTGCTTTTGACTTGAGCCACAAGTTTGAGAATAAACATAATACTCCCCCTTTAAAGTTCGTATACGGGACTTTCTTGCTTCCTTTCTCAAAACATTTAAGAACTAGTATTGATATCTTAAAACAGTGCTTTGACGAAGGTACTGCGCATGGCGACTGGGTGTTCTCGATATTTAGTTTAGGACAGATGATCTTTGCAAAGTATGCCTGTTCTGAACCTCTAGAAGAATTGGATAAGGAGCTCAAGAAATATGTTGAGTTCGTCAATAAAATTAAGGCCCACAATAGGGGCTTCTTCTTTAAGGGGGTGATTCAGACGATTTTAGCACTGCGTGGGGGCACAAACGATCCATGGAGTATGCAAACTGTCCATTTTAACGAAGAGAAATTTTTTGCAACGATTGAAGAGAGTAAATTCCATGTCACACTTTACTTCACACTGACTTTGAAAATGCATTTGACCTATTTGTTTGAAAAGTATGATCAAACTGAAGAATACGGCAAAAAGACTGAAGACCTCAAATTCTGTATTCAAGGACAGCCTGTTGAAATCGTAAACGCCTTTTATTTAGGCCTCGCTTTAGCTGCCAATTATCCTTGGAACAACCCAATTTGGCGCAAAAAGTACGATCGAAGGCTTAAAAAGATTTTAAAAATGTTAAAAAGAACTTCAGATTCATGCCTTGAGAACTTTTTGCACATGTATTTGCTAGTAAAAGCTGAAGTAGCAAATGTTTCAGGTAATTATGAGGAAGCTGTAGAATTTTACGATGGTTCTATAGAATCTGCACGTGAAAATGGTTTTGTTCAAGATGAGGCTTTAGCCAACGAACTATTCGCGCGTTTTTATTTATCAAAGCATAAACCAAGGCTTGCAAAACAGTACCTGATCGAGGCGATCTACAACTATTATCGCTGGGGAGCTTTTGCTAAGATCAATCAACTCGAGAAAAAATATCCTCAGCTTGTTGTCAGTATTCAAGGAGATAATGGCAATGGACCTCTGCTCCCCCATTTTGGGGCCCAGGGTGGCTCAACTCATACATTAGATTTAAGCACAGTGTTTAAAGCTACTCAGGCGATTGCCAAGGAGATTGTTCTAGAAAAATTGTTGAGCCAGCTCATGAAGATTGTGATTGAGAACGCTGGGGCTCAAAAAGCTGTCCTGATATTAGAGAAAGACCAAAAGTGGGTGGTGGAAGCGGAACAATCGACAGATACTGAGGAAGCATTGCTTCTTAAGTCAATCCCTATCGAAGACAAATCTAAAGATATCCCTCTAGCAATTATTCAATATGTCTTAAGAACTAGTGAAAACGTCGTTTTGGACAACCCATTCAAAGAAGGAATGTTTTCATCCGATCAGTATATCTCGACAAAACAACCTCAATCGATTTTATGTTTTCCATTAATTCACAAAGGGAAATTGACCGGAGTACTTTATCTCGAAAACAACCTTACTAGGAAAGCGTTTACTCCAAATCGTGTGGAACTGTTGAAACTGCTCACAAGCCAAATAGCAACTTCAATTGAAAATGCCCTGCTGTATTCCAACTTAAGTAAACTTTCCAGAGATTTAAAAATTTCAAACGAAAAGCTTGCAGATTACAATCAAAACCTTGAACGTAAAGTAAATGCCCGTACACACGAATTAAAGGATAAAAACAAGCAACTTGAAGATACCTTGATGCAGATTAAGGAAATGCAAAAACGTTTGATCGAGCAAGAAAAACTGGTATCTTTGAGTGTTGTTAGTAAAAGCATCGCACAAGAGATGCGCAATCCTATCAATTATATCTATAACTTCTCCACTCTGGCGTGTGAGCTCTTAAATGAATTAAAAGATGCTACTGATCATACAGATAATAAGATGAATAAGCTGACTCATGATATTGAAAGCAATCTTATAAAGATTTGTGAACACAGTCATAAAGCTGATGAAATTGTAACTTCCATGCTTAAAAACTCTCGCAGCAGTGAAAGTATTTTAGAACCGACGGATCTAAATAAGCTTATCAAAGATTATGCTGACTTGGTCTATTACAGCTATTACAAAAAAGATCCTTCATTCTCGATCACTCTTGAAACAAACTATGATCCTACTATTGGAAAAATCAATGCCTATCCTTCCAATCTTGGTCGCGTATTTTACCATATTATTAACAATGCTTGTGAATCAACAAATCAGAAAAAACTAGAAGTAGAAAGTAACTATTCTCCAATTGTTTCGATTACGACCCGCAATGAAAAAGACTCCGTTTACATTAGAATTTGGGACAATGGAAAAGGTATTAGCAAAGATACACTGGAGAAAGTATTTACTCCATTTACCAGCTCAAATATCAATAATAAAAATACGGGGATGGGCTTATCAATAAGTCACGATATTATTGTGCAAGAACATGGAGGAAAAATTGATATTAAATCTGAACCAGATGAATTTACAGAAATCATAATAATGCTTCCTAAAATAGGCATGGAAGCCTATGACAGCTAACGTTGAAAAATATGACATCTTAAATGAATTTTCAAAAGATGATCGGTTTGTGACCTACCATGGGATCAGAAAAGCCGATAATCGGATGGTCTTTGTAAAAACGTTTGCTTCTTCTCAACCGACTTTGGAAGACATAGCCATTCTCAAAAATGAATATGAGATAGCAAAAGATATTCATTTGCATGAACTGCTAAAATCTTATTCCTTGGAACAATACAAAGACACTTACCGTCTAATTCAGGAGGATTTTTCTGGTGTTACATTAACTCATATCATTTCTCAAAGCGACCTAGAAATAGCGACACTGATTGAGTTAAGCATTAAGATCACTCGCGCTTTGGGTGAATTGCATTGTCAGGAGCTTGTTCACCATGATATTCGCCCCAATCATATTTTGGCAGATATGAGGAATATGCATGTCAAACTGACAGGTTTAGGGGTTGCAACCCGTTACTCCCACGGAATCAAGACTCTTCCACATGCATTTTATGCAAGTTCTTTGCCGTATATTTCACCTGAACAAACTGGCAGAATGAATAGAGAAACTGACTATCGCACCGACTTTTACTCTTTGGGAGTTACGCTCTATCAAATTTTTACAGGTAAACTCCCTTTTATCGTTCAAGATCCTATGGAACTTATTCATGCTCATATTGCAAAAACCCCTTTGGCACCCCATATCGTTAACCCTCTCATTCCTCTTCCCTTGTCTTCGATAATCATGAAGTTAATGGCTAAAACCGTTGAAGAGCGTTACTCAAGTATTTATGGCATTATCTATGACCTTCAAACATGCTATCAGGAACTCAAGACCAAAGGAAGGGTCGATCCTTTTCCATTGGGATCAAAAGATGTTTTGCATCAATTGCATTTTCCTAAAAAGATTTATGGAAGGGAAAAAGAATTTCAAGTTTTGATGAAAAATTTTGAACAAGCCACCTTGGGAGATCCTAGATTAGTCTTAGTGACAGGTTATCCTGGAATTGGAAAGTCTTCTTTGATCCATGAACTTCAAAAACCGGTTCAAAGGCATGGTGGCTTTTTCATCCGTGGAAAGTGCGATCAATACAAGGGCAATATCCCTTACAATCCATTTTTAGAAGCATTCAGAGATTTAATCCAACAGATTTTGATGGAAAGTGACAAGACAATTTCTTTATGGAAAGATCGTTTGACGCATGCGCTTGGAACTAATGCCTATTTCATTGCTGAGATGATTCCTGAGCTTAAATTGATTTTTGGGAAAACTCCACCTGTTCAAGAAGTTGATTCTAGTACCAGATTGAACAGATTCAACCTATTTATGGAAAAATTCATTTCCACATTTGCCTCGGCAGAAACTCCAGTTGTTATCTTTTTGGATGATATGCAGTGGATGGACATTGCCTCTGTAAAAATGATTGAAGTGATGATGTTCCAGCTTAAAAGCAAAGGCCTTTTGATCATCGGTTCTTATCGAAGTAATGAATTACCGACCTATCATCCTTTGCTAAAGCTTATCGAGAAAATGTCTTTGCTTACAGATAGAATTGAAAATATCGAAGTTAAATCCTTATCTGAAGATCAGGTTTTAAATATCATTTCTGAGGCTCTGCACACCCCTAAGTCAAAGTGTACGGAATTGGCAAAGATTGTCACAGTAAAAACAGAGGGAAATCCCTATTTCGTCAATCAATTGATCACCTATCTTTACGATGAGAAACTGCTTACATTTGATATTACAAAAGGTCTCTGGACATGGGACATTGCAAAACTTCAAACAATTGGCTTTTCTGATAATGTCGTCGACTTGATCATTCAGAAATTGCAAAAGTGCTCCCCTTCAACCCAGCAAATTTTGCAGGTTGCTGCCTGTTCTGGAAACGTTTTTGATATTAATCTTTTAAGCAAAATTACAAATTTATCTTTTCCAGATGTCGTTTCAAAGTTAAAGGAAGCCATTAAAGAAGGATTTATCATCACTTCAGAAATTGGGAAGAAAACTTTGACTGAGGAAGGGCAAGAAACGGTAGATTTCTTAAACCCGAAACTTCTTGTCCAACCTTTAAGATTTTCCCATGACAGGGTACAACAGGCAGCATATGCCACACTTTCTGAAGAGCAGCGGGCACAGCTCCATTTAAGAGTCGGCAATATCCTGGCCGAAATCTATAGGGATAAAACAGATCAAGACCCAATTCTGGACATCGTTTATCATTTAAATCAAGCGCGATCAATCATAAAGACAAAGCACGATAACATTCGTTACTCCGAATTAAACCTTGCCGCTGCAAAAAAAGCGTTCAACTCTGTCGCATATTCTGAAACCTTAGACTACCTTAATTACGGATTCGATTTTTTACCTGGAAATTCCTGGGAGACACACTATCCTCTTACTTTTGACATGCATAGACTAGCTGCTGAGACCACCTTTATGTTGGGGGATTTTAATAAGGCCGCAGAAATATTTGATAGAATCCAGAGTTACGCTAAGTCAAAAGAAGATGTTTTGTCAGTACTGATTCTAAAAATTAAATTGAATGTTCATGCATTGCGCTACGAAAATGCAATCAGATATGGAAGAGAGGCATTAAAAATGCTGGGCATCAATATGCCTACTAGTCACTATAAAATTCATGTGTTATGGAATTTAATTCAATTAAAGTGGTTAAAAGGCAAAAATAAAATTTCTAGCATTGTCAATCTCCCTGAAGCAACTGATAAGAGGATTATTGATTCCCTTCATATCCTTTATCTGCTCGCACCTCCATGCTATCTGACAGATAGATATTTAAGCATTACCCTAATAACAACTGGATTGTTGCTCACCTTAAAATACGGTGTAGTCCCGGAAAGCTCATACTTTTTAGTCACCTATGGCGCTGTACTTTCCTCAATCTTTGATGACTTCAAAGGAGGATACCTCCTTGGCAAAGATGCTGTAGAGCTTTCAAATCGGTATCAAACCTCTCATTGCTCTAACCCTACAAAATATCTTTTCACTTCCTTTTTACTTCCCTACCAAGACCCTATCAAATTAAGTATCGACCGCCACTATGAAACATTTGAAGAAGGAATCAGTTGCGGTGAATGGATTTACGCGATATTTAGCTTGGGTTCTTATATTGTAAACAAATTTATCTCTGGAGAACCCATTGAGGAACTTTATCTTCAAGTATTAAAATATGATGACTTTGTCAGTAAGATCAAAGCTCACAATATCGATAAACTGTTTGCAAGCCTGATTCTAATTTTAAGGGAATTGAAGTCAAAAAATCCTGATCCATGGAAAGATTCTAGCTCAGACTTGATGGATATCACCCCGCCAAGAGCTAACGAAAGTAAAAGGCTCACTCACTTTTTCTCACTCACATTTAAGCTGCAGCTGGCTTACCTTTTTGGGGAATATGAAAAAGGGCTAATATTCATCGATGTATCAAATGAATTCTATGACAATGCACGTCGACAGCTCATCAGCGTTGAAAATGACTTCTTCGCAGCTTTGAACTATGCGGCCCTATCAAGAGGTAACACTTTCAAGTATAAGAGTGAATTTAAAGAACGATTAAGCCGTTTGAAAATACTTGCTAAGGCCTGTCCCGCCAATTTCCAACACAAATACTTAATTGTAAAAGCTGAGTATGAGCGAATAAAAAACAATTTTGAAGAAGCTATCGAAGCCTTTGATACTGCCATTGAATCTGCAAAAGAAAATGGGTTTGTCCAGCATGAAGCTCTAGCTTCAGAACTCTTTGCAAGATTTTATCTTTCTCATCGGAAAGATATGCTAGCTAAACAGTACTTGATAAAAGCGATCTATGGATACTATCGATGGGGGGCTAATGCAAAAATTGCGCAGTTGGAAAGGGAATTCCCCCATATCCTTTCGATCAATACTCTTCCTGAGATTCAAAATACAAATACTTTAATCAATTTCCAGCGAAGAGATGCCTCTTCCAACGTTGATCTTGCATTGCTATTTAAAACTTCCCAAGCTATTTCCAAAGAAATTCAAATTGAAAAATTTTTAAAACTGACAATCGATCTTATAGTCCAAATAACAGGTGCAATGCGGGGGATATTGTTTATTGAAAAAGATGGCAAATGGATTGTGGGAGCTGATAACTATTCAAAAGATTTACCAGGATTAAGATATAAGCCTCTGCAAGCATTGGGAAATCAGTTGCCCCTTAGCATTATCGATTATGTTCTTAAAACACGAGAAAACCTTTTAATTGATGATGTAAGCCTGAAAAGCGCCTTTGCAGATGATCCTTATGTGAAGGCTATAGGACTGCATGGAGCGCTATGCTTCCCATTGATCCAACAAGCAAAGATTACTGGGATCCTTTATCTCGAAAATCAGGCCGTATACAAGCCCTTTGCAACGGAAAACGTTGAACTAATCAGAATGCTGACCGGACAACTTGCTACATCCATTGAAAACGCGATGATCTATTCTGACATGTCTATCCTTTCAAATGATCTAAAAGTAGCAAACGAAACTTTAGCAGAATACAACCAAAACTTGGAAAGGACGATCAGTGATCGGACTCATGAGTTATCAGAGAAAAATCAAGAGCTGGAAAGGATCCTGCAAGAGATCAATGAGATCCAGCAAAGGTTAATTGAGCAGGAGAAATTGGTTTCGATGGGTTCTGTGACCAAAAGTATTGCCCATGCAGTTTACCACCCTATAAGTACTCTTCATAAGCTTGCTGAAGACTCTATGACCCAATTAAAAGAAATAAAAAAATCGAGTACCCTAAGTTTAGAAGAGGAAAACACTCTAAACTCTGTTGAGATCAATT
Source organism: Parachlamydiaceae bacterium (assembly GCA_039806825.1). Lineage (GTDB taxonomy): Bacteria > Chlamydiota > Chlamydiia > Chlamydiales > Parachlamydiaceae > JBDHQB01. The sequence goes on from JBDHQB010000018.1 coordinate 39,827, forward strand.
TGGAAAAGATTTTAGAACATAGTGAGAATACAAACGAGATCATTGCGACATTAACCTTGAACTTCCAGGATTTTGAAGATACTAAGCAGGAGACAGACCTCAACAAATTGATCAGAGAGTATTCTGACTTGGTTTATTCAAGTTTCTATAAAAATGATGCAACCTTCTCCTTGAATTTGGAAACTAACTATGATGAAACTATCAAGATGATCATGGCTTTTCCAGCCAATTTAGGAAGGGTAATTTTTAACGTGATCGATAATGCATGTTATACTACATCTCAGAAGAAGCAAAAAGCTCAGCAGCCCTACACGCCAACCGTTTCAATCACCACCACAAATTATGATGACAAGGTTGTCATCCGCATTTGGGACAATGGAGAAGGCATACCAAAAGAGATCTTAACACGTATATTTACTCCTTTTGTGACCACAAAATCTAAACACACCAATGCTGGGATGGGGCTTTCGATCAGTCACGATATTATCGTCAAACAACACAATGGTAATATCGAAATTAACTCCAAAACCGATGAATTTACTGAAGTTCTTATCACACTTCCGAAATAAAATTTTATATCTTATAGGCACAGTGCTTATAAAGAGGCAGCCTTTCCGCAGGCGTAGAGTGCAGTAGCGAGCTTAACTAAGCGGCAAGCTCTCCGCTACCGCACTCCACGCCTACGGAAAGGCTACCGCTTAGTTAGGCTCGCTAACGCATTCCAAGGTGCGAGCAACAATTTTCAAGGCAACCCATTTATAAGTTGGGGAGTTGGGTGGGCTGCGGGAGACGTGGTTGTGGCGGGGGTTGGTTTTCAGGCGGTGGAGCGTTTTTCATTAACTTGACCATGGAATCTACTGTGCTGATCGAACGGTACATTTCCTTACCCATCTCTCCAACTAATAAGTTCCAGCCAATACAAAATACTCCAAGACCTATCCAAGATTTCAGCGCAATTCCTAAGAATGTAATCTGAACCTGCGGTGCTAACCTATTAGCTATACCCAAGAACATATCCACCATCAACATCGAAATCAATGCTGGAGCAGACAGTTGTGCACTCAGCCGCCATACGCTGTCTAGCAACGACATTTGCAAATTCCAAAATGCGTTTGACTTGAAAAAGTTTACATCGAAAAAAGAATCTGGAGGTATCAAATCGTATGACTTATAAACGACATCCAAAAATAAAAAAGGACCATCCAATAGGTAAAATAAAACGATAAAGACCTGATTCAATAACGTTCCCACAGGAGAAGATTGGTTCTGAATTGTAGGATCGTTCACCATCAAACTTGCACCACCGCGTTGGTGGTCAATGATAATCCCAGCACTCTGTACAACAATAAATGGGATACTGATCATAAAACCCATTGCAAACCCTACAAAGAGCTCTTTAAAAACATAGAACAATAACATCAGATTAAAACTCAGGGGATGCTTAATTGTGATCAAAAGCTGTGGCAAAAAAATGACAAACAAACAAGTTGCCAAAGCAGCTTTCACAGGATTTGCCAATAACCTTGCTCCAAAAAAAGGTGCCAAGGCTATTATCGGCAATATGCGCGCCATAAATAAAATGAAGAGAGATAAGGCAGCTAACGGGTCCCCAATCGCCAAAGCACTATTGATGAAAAAGGTAATATAATCAGATGTTGCCTGTGCTTGGGGCATAGGTCATTCCCCAAATGTCCATGAAGCAAAATTCGTAAAAATATTGGAAGAAAATGACATGATTTGCCCCCCTAACCATCCCCCCATAAACATGAGGGTCAATACTACAGCAATCAATTTGATTGTAAACGAAAGTGTTTGCTCCTGAATTTGTGTTGCTGCCTGGAAGATCGCTACTAATACCCCAAAAAATGTGCTGATCAATATAGGCGGAGCTGAAAGGATCAGGATCAAAAGCAGCCCTTGATAGGCCATCTGAACAACTTCATTTTGAAACATATTCCTTCACCTTATCTAAATGTCGATACAAGACCTTCGATCAACAATGTCCATCCATCCAGCATTACCAGCAGGAATAACTTTAAAGGCATGGAAATTGTCACGGGAGATAACATCATCATCCCCATCGCAAGCAAGATGTTCGATACTACAAGATCCACAACAAAGAATGGGATATAAATCAAAACACCGATCTCAAAAGCATCTTTTAGCTGGCTTGTTATAAATGAGGGGATCAAAATCATAAGGTCAGTTGGATTTAGGCTGGCTCTGTAAGTCTCGGGCAGATTTCGATAAGCCATTCTAAAAAATAGCGCCTGGTGCTTTGCCAGAGAGTTATTTTTTAAATAATCCCTCATCGGCTCGGATGCGGCTTGTGCCACAGCAACAATAAAAGCTGAAGATTCAGGTGAGACCAAAGAATCTGGAGCTCTATACTGACCAACAACTTGCATCGCCGCATCGTACATTTTCATTCCCGTCGGGAACATCACAAATAAGCTTAACATCAGTGCAACACCGTTGATTACCTGGTTGGGAGGAGCTTGCTGAACTCCCAAGGCGTTACGTAATAATGATAACACAATGACGATTTTCATAAATGGCGTCAGGATCATGACGGCAAAAGGCAAAAGGGCCAAGAGTGTGATGGCTGTTGCCTGAGTGACTAATGAAGGGGCTTGCAAATTATCAAAAGACTGGTTCAGGGCTCCAAACTGAGGATTTGCACCTTGGGCATTTGGCAATGTACCCGCAGCAGAAGCACCTGGACGAGCAGGAGTCGACCTAGGAGGTAAGCTTGTAATCCCCGGTCTTCCTGGACCAGAAGGCTGTGTAGGTTGTGAAACTGTAGATCTCGGGGTTGTAGGCTCATCCTGAGCAAAAAGTGAATCTGGGTTTATGCAGCAGAGCAAGGTAAGTGCTACGACACATGCAAAATTCCACCAATTGAAAATCTTTTTCCAGAACATTCCTTTCCTCATCACTTATGGGTCTGACTTTGCTGTCTGAGTAGTCCTTCAAATGCTTGTTCGAGTATACGCCATTGGTTATCGAGTTGAGCATTAATAATTCCGCTCTCTGTTTCAATAATACAGCCTCCAGGTTGGATGTCAGCACGCTCGCGAATTGAAAAGGCCTCAGGATTTTCGAGAACTTTTTTCAATGCCGGCCGGTTGGCTTCCAAGACATCCAGATCCTTTTTATTAACATAGATGGTGAATCTCTTATGTTGTGCGACAGCTTTCAATGAGGTTTGCACAATATCTACAATCGCTGTATCCACATTTTCTAATTCTCTTCCTAATATTTTCTTAGCAGCTTTCAAGGCGACTGGAATGATGACTTTTTCCGTGTCTTTTCTAACTTTTGTGATCTCTTCTTCAAGGTTGACTAACTTTTCAGCCCATTCTTTTAACCCAGCATCATACCCCTCTTTGCGAGCGGCTTCTTTGATGGCTACTGTTTCGTTTTTTGCATCCTGAATGTAGGCTTCAGCATCTTTTTTTGCCTTCTCAAGAACCTCGACGGCTTCGAGAAGCTTTGAAACAGCATCTGCTTTGATAATCTTTGTTTGAGGAGATACATGGATGCTGTCAGTATCTTTAATCAATGTAAAAAATTTCTTATTCACGGCCTACTCTTCTGCAAAAAGGTTAAGACATTGAGAACTTGAGATGTTAAGGCGAAAACAACTCCAGCCTTCTCATCTTGAATGGCATGGTGCTCTACACGTTTTCCTCTACCCGTATCCAATTTATGGACAATGGCCCAAATAAGATCTGGATGCTGGTTATGCAAAGCTTTCCCTAATCTTGCCAAACCACGTATATGAAGAATTTTGTGCAACTCTTTGTTATCTCCGTGCCAATTTTCAAGGTGGAGTCTTGGGGTGGCAATTTTCTCTTTTTGGTGTAAACATTGACGTAAAAATTGATGCTTTTTTGGATTTAAAGCTGAGTAGATGACACGTAAATGGTTTTTATTGACCAATCTACGGATCTCTTCAGCAAGGTCAAAAATCCCTAAGTAATCTGCTACCTCGATGAGTTGAGCTTTCGTAAGTTCAGATAACGGCGTCAAATCAGTTTTAGGCAAAAAGGCAAGGGGCAAACGTGTTGTGCTTGAGAGCTTGTTAAGCATCTGCTGTTGGATAAATTGCTTTAGTAGTGATGAAGTATCTAGGATTTGGGGATTTTTTCTGAGAAGTTTCCTGACACCATCTGCATGGGCCTGAGGTAAAGCCCCTACCATCAAACCTTGTCGTTCGGCTGGCTCAGAGGCAATAAGTGGAACAAACCAAGAGTAGTGAATACGCTGAATCTGTTCCAAAGGTGTTGCAAAAGGTGCTGCAATCTCCTGAGACTGCGACGATACCCCTAATACTAATTCGGCTTCTTCTTTTGGCAGCATTTTTATAAGCTGCTCAACCGGCCCCTTGTGGAAACGGTTTCCAAGAACCCTTAAATAAGTGGCCGATTTAGTATTCATTAAATCCAGATCCTATCAAGTTTCGTCGACTTCTTTGTCCGATTGCGCAGCTTCCTTAGCTTTCTTTTCATCTTTGGCTTCTTCTTCAGGCTCCGTTTTCTCTTCCTCAACGGTAGGAGTTTCTACAAGCGGTGTAAGGCTAAAGATTTTCTTAAATCCACCATGCTCATGCAGGAGAGGATAAATTTTCCAACCCATCCAAATTAAGGAAAGCAACAAAAGAAGAAGGAGAATGATAAGTATAAAAAAGATTAACTGAAAGCGGCTTAATGATTCTTCTGCAACCAATACCGACCAGACCGAAACTAAACGTTTTTGTTCTGCCTCAGCACCTCCAGGAAGACCTTCTCCGGGCACTTCGCTAAATCTTGCTCGGTCTGAAATAACAGTTACGTTATCAAAGTCCAAACCTGTTACAGCAGCAGAAACAAGACGTCTAATTTTCGTGATCAAATGAGCGTTGGGGTCATCCAAAACGCCATTATGTTTGACATAGACAGATGCGGTGATTTTTCCTTTTTCAGCAGCAGGCAGGAGTGGATCTTCTTTTGGGTAGGAGATAACGACATCGGTGTCTAAAACACCGTCGATATGTCTGATTGTATTTGCAATTTGGTCAGCCAAACCGGCCTGGAATCGAATTTTATCCTGCATCTCGGAAGGAACAAGTCCAACGTTTGAGAATAAGTTTAGAAGATTTTGCCCCCTTCTCCTTGGCAAGCCTGCTTGGTTAAGCATCTGCATAGCTTGAACTGCATCTTCAGATTTAACGCTAATATCCCAAAGGATTGCTTTTTGGCCTCCACCGCCAGCAGCTGCTGTGCTCATCACCTTTACAGCCTCGATATTCTTACTATTAAGGAACACCAAGATTTCGTTCGCTTCCCTTTCATCTAAGGCATTGACAATGACTTTCCTGGATTCGCAGCTTGTGAGCATAGGCAGTGCGCTGCAAAGCATGCAAAAATACATGAAAAGCCTTACTAAAGGACTTCCTCTTTGGGAGATAGTAGCAAGCATGGTTTACCTAAACTGATAAATTTCTGATAATCCGCATCCTAGCACACTAGACATTTTTATACACAAGAAGAACAATAAGAGAGAAAGGATGAAGGATGAAGGATGAAGGATGAAGGATGAAGGATGAAGGATGAAGGATGAAGGATGAAGGATGAAGG